>JANLSY010000399.1:0-2080 GCA_031362665.1 Sphingomonadales bacterium | reverse complement strand
GTTCAAACTTCACCAAAACTCCATGTACTAATATATTGGATCAGAATGATTATTCTGGCCGTTATGTGAATTACGGTATCCGTGAATTTGGCATGGCGGCGGCGATGAACGGGATGGCTCTGCATGGCGGTATCATTCCCTATGGCGGCACATTCCTGATATTTTCCGATTATTGCCGTGCCGCTATCCGCCTTTCTGCATTACAGGAAACGCGTGCTATTTACGTGATGACGCATGACTCCATCGGTGTTGGCGAGGATGGCCCTACGCATCAACCGATTGAACAGATCATGTCGCTGCGATTGATACCCAATCTTGACGTGTTCCGTCCGTGCGATAGCATTGAAACTGCAGAATGCTGGGCATTAGCCATTGAAACGGAAGACCGACCGTCGTTGTTGGCGCTATCCCGCCAGAACCTGCCGCAATTGCGTACTGATGTTAGCGAAAACTTGTCGGCTAGGGGCGCTTACACACTCCGGACCGCAAATGCCGCACGGCGCGTGGTGTTGATTGCTACTGGCTCGGAAGTTTCGCTTGCGATATCGGTCGCAGATCGGCTCGAAGAACACGGCTTTGGCGCAGATGTTGTTTCGATGCCAAGCTGGGAGCGGTTTGATGCGCAGTCGGCGGCTTATAAAGCCGAGGTGTTTCCAGCGGGACCGTTACGCGTGTCCATCGAGGCTGGCACGACGATGGGCTGGGAACGCTATGTTGGCGACGGCCTGCGCATCGGCATCGACAGCTTTGGCGCGTCCGGACCAATTGAGGCGCTATACGATCATTTCGGGCTGACGCCTGACAAAATAACCCCTCAAATCATCGCCAGACTGGGCTGATAGGAGCAACTATGACTGTCAAAGTAGCAATTAACGGATTTGGCCGCATCGGTCGTCTCGTCGCACGCGCCATATTGGAGCGCGACGACCATGATCTCGAACTGGTTGCCATCAACGACCTCGCTCCTGCGAAAGCCAACGCTCTGCTGTTCAAGCGGGATAGTGTGCATGGCGCGTTTCCAGGCACTGTCGAAGCAGACGGCAACGACATCGTTGTCAACGGCAAGCGCATCCATGTGACCGCAGAGCGCGACCCAGCAAACCTGCCGCATGCCGCAAATGGTGTAGATATTGCTCTTGAGTGCACCGGATTTTTCACCGACCGTGTGAGCGCAGAGAAGCATCTTGCAGCTGGCGCAAAGCGCGTATTGATTTCGGCGCCCGGCAAAAATGTCGACAAAACCATAGTTTTCGGGGTTAATCACGGCGTTTTGACGTCAGACGATGTGATCGTTTCAAACGCAAGTTGCACCACCAACTGCCTCGCGCCAATGGCGAAGGTATTGAACGATGCCATCGGCATTGAACGCGGGCTGATGACTACAATCCACAGCTACACCAACGACCAGAAAATCCTCGACCAGATCCACGACGATATGCGTCGCGCTCGTGCGGCTGCGATGTCGATGATCCCGACCACGACCGGCGCAGCGCGTGCAGTTGGCGAAGTGATGCCCGAACTGAAGGGCAAACTCGACGGTTCGGCCATTCGCGTGCCGACCCCGAATGTCAGCATTGTCGATCTGACCTTCACACCAGCGCGTGATACCACGAAAGAAGAAGTGAACGCACTGCTGAAGGCCGCCTCGGAAAGCGCTCTCAAGGGCGTTTTAGCTTATTCGGACGAACCTTTGGTTTCGATCGACTATAATCATAACGCGGCAAGTTCGACCATCGACAGCCTCGAAACTGCAGTTATTGACGGCAAGCTAGTCCGCGTGTTGAGCTGGTACGATAATGAATGGGGCTTCTCGAACCGCATGGTCGATACCGCAGGCGTTATCGGAAAGTTGCTCTAACCATGGCATTTCGCACGCTCGACGATCTCGGGGACATCAAGGGAAAACGCGCTTTGGTGCGTGTGGACCTGAATGTGCCGATGGCCGACGGGCGGGTGACCGACGAGACTCGGCTGCGGGCGATGTTGCCGACGGTGACCGAATTGGCGGACAAAGGTGCGAAAGTGCTTTTGCTTGCGCATTTCGGACGCCCGAAAGGTGCCAAGCATAGCGAAATGTCGG
>JANLSY010000384.1:0-7692 GCA_031362665.1 Sphingomonadales bacterium | reverse complement strand
CGCGCACAGGAATTCCGGCGTGCGCTGGCCGAGCAGGGCGCCCAACAGATCAAAGATCCGGCCCAGCGCGTGGGTACGGCCCGACAGCGCTGCCGGGTAACGCGGCTTCAGCAGCGAACCTTCCGGAATCTTCACCTCGATTAGATCATAGAAACCATCGTTGAACATGATTTGCGGATCGAAGACCATGATCATGTAGATACCGAAGAACATCTTGAACATATTTTCGTTGAGGAAAAAGTTGATCGATGCCTGACTTTGCGGATCGGTTCCGGCAAAATCGAGTACGACCTTTTCGCCTTCGCGCCACATCGTACATTTGATTTTGTAGGGACCTGCGCCCATGCCGTCGTCGCAGATATAGTCTTCAAAGCTGACCGGTTCTTCGCCGATGGCCATTGCAATCAGCGACTTCATCGCG
Source organism: Sphingomonadales bacterium (assembly GCA_031362665.1). GTDB lineage: Bacteria > Pseudomonadota > Alphaproteobacteria > Sphingomonadales > Sphingomonadaceae > Sphingorhabdus_B. The sequence goes on along the minus strand of JANLSY010000384.1, from coordinate 7,271 downwards.
CGGTGGTTGCGCGCCAGCAACTCTTGCGTTGCCGAGATATAGACATCATCGCCGAAGCGCGCCGCCATTTCGATAACCCGGCGCGCCGCGACCCGGCACGAGGCGATGAGCGCGTTCAGATCCGCCTGACACCAATCGGGCTTGCGCGTCTGGTGCATGACGAGCTTCATCAGGTCGTCATTATATTCGCCCTTTTTCCAGATCTTTACCGGTGGAATGCGGACACCTTCTTCGAAAATCGAACGGGCGTTGATTGGCATCGAGCCGACGACCTTGCCGCCGATGTCGGACTGATGCCCAAACATCGAGGTATAGGCGATCAAACGCCCATCCTTAAACACCGGTAAAAGCACAAGCCAGTCGTTCGAATGGCTAACTGCGCCCGCGCATGAATACGGGTCAGATAGAAGGATCATGTCGCCATCTTCGAGAGTACCGTCCCAGTTATCGAGAAAGCCGCCGATGAAGCTGCCGAACTGACCGACGATCATTTTGCCGGTATGATCGGCAATAAGCGGGAAAGCGTCGCCCTGTTCGCGGATGCCGGGCGACATCGCAGTGCGAACAAGGGTCGCATCCATTTCGATCCGCGCGTTGCGCAAGGCATTCTCGATAATGTCGAGCGTTACCGGGTCGATAGCAACTTTGTTGAATGGGGTGGAATTTGTTTCAATGATTACGGCGGGCATGTCGTTCGCCTCCTCAAGCCAGATTGATCAGGATGTTGCCGACCTTGTCGACCGTCGCGACGCAGCCGGTTTCGATGAGCGTGGTCGAGTCCATTTCAACTACGATCGCAGGGCCGGGGATGATGTCGCCTTGCCGGAGTTTGGAACGGTCATAGATAACCGCCGCCTGTTCCCTGCCATCCATCCACAAAACATGGTCGCGCATTTTGGCGGCAGTCGGGCTTCCGTCGCCTTTCGGCAGTTCGGCAGCGGGCAGGTCAAGTGCTTGGCCCAGAGCGACCGCGCGCAGGTTCACAATCTCATGCGGAGTATCCATGTTGAAGGTGAATAGCCGGAGATGCTCTTCGTCAAAGCGTTTCAATATGCCTGAAACGCCATCGCGTTCGAGCACGTCAGGTGTGATGGTCAGCGGCACCTCGAATGCCTGTCCGGCGTAACGGACGTCGATTTCAAACTCACTGCTGATATCGGCATCGGCGATACCATCCGACTGCAGTTCAGCGCGGGTTTGGTCGGCCATTTCTTTCAGGATGCCAATGAGCTCTGCGGCATCGGTTGTGGTTGCCAAGCGCGAAAAGCTACGTGCTGTTTCGGTTCGCATTCGGGTCGTTGCATCACCCAGCGCGCATAACACCCCAGGCGAAACAGGCGATACCGCTGGCCAGCTTCCCATCAGCCGTGCGACCGCGTTAACGTGCAATGGCCCGGCGCCGCCAAAACCCATCAGCGCGAAGTGGCGAGGGTCATAGCCTTGCTGGACCGAGATCATCCGCAGCGCGCCGAACATGTTTTCGTTCACGATATCGATGATCCCGCGCGCCGCTGCCATCAAGTCGATACCCAACGCATCGGCGATGGTCTGCACCGCCTTTTTCGCGCCTTCACGGTCAAGCTGGAAACTGCCGCCAAGAAGGTTTTCCGGCAGGTAACCCAGCACGACGTTGGCGTCGGTCACCGTTGGTGCCTCGCCGCCTTTGCCGTAAGCAACCGGCCCCGGCACTGCGCCCGCCGATTGCGGGCCGACGCGCAGCGCTTTCGTAAGTTCCGGCACATAGGCAATCGAACCGCCGCCCGCGCCGACTGTCTTCACATCAAGCGATGAGGCACGCACCGCAAGATGTCCGACCTCGGTCGTACGCACCCGGCGCGGTTCGAGATTTTCGATGAGCGCAACGTCGGTTGAAGTGCCGCCGACATCGAGCGTCAGGATGTTCCTGATCCCTGCGTTTTTGCCCACCCACAGCGCACCGGTTACCCCGCCAGCAGGACCGGACATCAGAATGTTGACCGGATGCTCTTCGGCTTTTTCGGCAGACATCAGGCCGCCGTCGGAACGCAGGAGCGAGAGCTTGCCAGTAAAGCCCGAGTCCGCCAGCTTGCTTCGCAGGTTGGAAACATATTTCCCTACGACGGGACGCACGGCTGCGTTGGCGACGGTTGTTAACGTCCGCTCATACTCCTGCATTTCGGGAAGCACTTCATGGCTGAGCGATATCGGCACTTCGGGCATAATCTCGCGCGCGAGTTCGCCAACGCGCTTTTCATGCGCGCCGTTAGTGTACGCGTTCATGAAGCTGACGGTGATGGCCTCAACGCCCTTATCTTTAAGCTGCGTCAAAGCCGCCCGCGCCGATAATTCATCGAGCGGCCGGACCTCTTCGCCTTGTGCGTTCATCCGCCCACCGACGGTCACGGTGTCTTCCAGCGCCGCCAACGGCGAGGGTTTCGGCCAGATAATCCACGCAGCCAGACCGCCGGGCACATAAGATCGGGCAATCTGCATGATATCGCGATAGCCCTCTGTGACGATCAGGCCCACGCGCGCGCCTTTGCCCTCCAGCACAGCATTGGTGGCGACCGTGGTGCCATGAAGGAAATATTCGATATCCTTTTGAACGACCCCGGCATTGGTGCAAATTGCGGTTACGCCGTTCAGTATCCCTTCGCTGCTGTCGTGCGGGGTGGATGGGGTTTTGTGTCGCCAGAATGCGCCATTGTCGGTGTTGAACAGCAACAGATCGGTAAAAGTCCCGCCAACATCAACACCCAGACGATAACCCATACTATTCTCCTCAAGCTGCTTTTGGGAATGGCGGCGATTGCGCCACCATGCCTGGCAGTTTCCGTCCCATGATGCCCGATAGCCAGTTGCTGGCTTCGACCAGTTTTTCCAAATCCATGCCAGTACCGATGCCAGCGCGCTCAAGCATGTAAACCACATCCTCGCTCGGGACGTTACCCGCCGCACCCGGCGCGAACGGGCAACCACCCAACCCGCCCAGCGAAGCATCAACCACGCTTGCGCCAGCCATGACTGCGGCCCACACATTCGCTAAGCCGGTGTTGCGCGTATTGTGGAAATGAACACGTACAGGCAGCGGGCTGACCGCTTCGCGGACGCGCTCGACCAGCCGCGCGACATGCGCGGGATTGGCAACGCCTATTGTGTCGGCCAGTGCAATTTCGACCGGCCAGGCGTCGGCAAGCCGTTTGGCGATTTCGATGACGCAGTCCTCGTCGACTTCGCCCTCAAACGGACAACCAAAGGTTGCGGCGATCGTGGCTTGTGCGGTCAGGTCGGCGGCATTCGCGCGTTTGATGATGTCCGATGCGATGCTCACCGACTCGGCGCTGGTCTGCCCCTGATTGGCCATCGCAAAGCTGTCGGTCGAAACAACCACCGCGCCTAACTGATTTATCCGGCCTGTCGTCATCGCCCGTTCGGCGCCGCGCATGTTCATGACGAGGCCAATGTAGGTGACGTCGCTTCGGTCAGGCAAGCGCGCGCAAACGTCCTCGGCATCGGCCATTTGCGGAACTTTGTTGGGATTAACAAAACTCGTCACTTCGATGCGGCGCGCGCCAGCGTCGATTGCGCGGGTGATAAGCGCCAGCTTGTCCAGCGTTGAAACCAGCATTTTCTCATTCTGCAGCCCGTCACGCGGGCCGACTTCGACAAATTCTATGCTGGCAGATGCGGTCATGACTCGGCTTTTGCCATATTTGTATACAAAATCAACCGGCCTTATGTGGAGGCCTCATGCAGCAACGTCATTCAGGGGCTGATCCGCCCCCTTCTTATGCGCTTCTGCATAAGCGTGAAAGGCGCGGCGGATATGGCCGGTCATTACGGCTGCCGCCCAATCGCCGTCGCGGTGGTCAAATGCCGCCAGCAACTCGTCATGTTCATGGTGCGAACGCATCAGGTTCTCAAGGTCATATTGCAATGCCGTACGCAGGACGACGGGCTGCTCAATCACTTGGGCGAGCATGCCCGTTAGACGGTCTGATGCTGCTGCTTCCAGGATAATCATGTGGAACTGCCGGTTGTGGTCGAGAAACCTGGGAACATCAGGCGTTTCGGCGGAGATAGCCTGTTTTATTCCTGTGTTATGCATCCGCAGCCGGGCGATCTGGTCCCAAGAAATACGCCCCGCCGCGCGTCTTGCTGCGTGCGATTCAAGCATGGCGCGCAACTGGAATGCCTCCTCCAGATCGTCAAGCGACCAGTCAGCAACAAAACTGCGCTGCGATTCGTTGCGCCGTATGAAAAGCTCCGCCTCCAGCCGCCGCAACGCATCACGCACGGGTGTCCGCGAGACCCCGCAAAGCTCGGCCAGCGCCTCTTCGCGTATCTGGACGCCGGGCTGTAATTCACCGGATAATATCATGCTGCGGATATGGCTATAGGCACGATCCGATGCGCGGGACATAGGTGCAATGCTCCTCTTGACGAATGCACTTTGTATACAATAAGCTGTCGACAAAGCAATAAATGCTAAATCAGGGAGTTTAGTAACATGCGTATCATCAAAAGTGCACTGCTCACGTCCATCGCAGCCGGCGCGCTGTTCCCAACAACTGCTGTTGCGCAGGATGCGGAGGAGGCGGTAGCAAGCGACGAAATCATCGTCACCGCGCGGCGGCAGAATGAACGGTTAATCGACGTTCCGGCATCAGTGTCGGTGCTCGATGCGGACGCGCTGGCGAAAACAGGCGCGGACAATGCGCAGGGCTTTGCCCAGCTCACTCCAGGTGTGACCATCGTAACCGGCACAGCAGAAGCCGGCGATACACAAATCAATATCCGCGGTATTAATGGCGCACGTGATGCGGAAAGTTCGGTCGCTTTGGTTGTCGACGGCATATTGAAGACCAACACCGCGCAACTCAACCAGACCCAAGGGACGCTTCGCCAGATTGAAATTTTGAAAGGCCCGCAAGGCGCCATTTATGGACGTAACGCTGCTGCAGGCGCCATTGTCATTTCGACGGTAAAGCCGGGCGATACGCTCCAAGGCGCGGTCAAACTCAGCTACGCCAATGAAAAGACAATTGAAGGCACCGCCTATATCGCCGCGCCGCTTGGCGAAAATGCCGGTTTCGTCCTGTCGGGCAATTACCGCACCACCGACGGTTTTTACCGGAACCTGTTCCTCGACCGCAAAGTCGTTGACGATCAGGAAGTGTACTCAATCGATGGTCGCTTCATGGCGCAGTTGGGTGACGACACCAACATCGATCTGAAAGCACGATATGCAAAGCTTTCCGGCGCCTCGATCAACTTCAACTCGGTCTTTCATATCGAGGCCTTTGGCGGCGCTTTTTTCGAGGATGTCGATGATCATCCGCTGCGTTATTACGGCAACATCCGCCCCACTAACGACCAACGTTCGATCGATTTTTCGGCTAAGCTAGAGCATGATTTTGGTTCGACCAGACTGACGGCGTGGGCGCTCTATTCCGATGTAGATCAGAGCCTTACCGCCGATGGTACCTCGGCAGATTTTGCCCGCTACATTTCCGTATTCACTCCTGGCGGACCCGCTGCGAACCCGACAAATCTTGCGGTAGCAAATCAGTGCTTTGCAACGACAGCAGGCCTTACCGGTTTTCCCGTCAACGCACCTGGATTTATCGGACAGATTCCAGTGCCTTTCATTTTCGCGCCTGCGACCGGTTCTACCTTTGGTGCCTACAGCCCGACCACCTGCGATGGTACGCAGTTGCAAATTCGGAACCAGAAGGACATCAGCGGTGAAATCCGGCTGGCATCCAACGGCGATGGCCCGCTCGACTGGCAATTGGGCGTTTACGGCCTCCGCATTGACCGTTCTGTCGGCGTCAGTCTCGGGGCTGATCTGGGCCAGGGTGTCAGCAGGGAGCTTTACAACGCACCGGGGTCTAGCAACCCCACTTCACAGCTATTCTCCGACAAGTTCAAAACCAATGTGTACGCCGCTTTCGGCTCGGTCGATTATGCGATGTCCGACCAGTTCAAGGCAGGCGTCGCGCTACGCTACGATGTCGAGGACAGGAGCACCTCCAACCTAGTCCCGAATGTGTTCGACCCTATCACCGGCGCCAAAATCAATCCCGGCCTGCCTGCCACAGGCAGCATCGCCGACAAGTCTGCAAGCTTTAAGCAGCTGCAACCAAAGGTCACGCTGAGCTTTACGCCGAATAGCTCGACCAATATTTACGCCAACTGGGGCATCGGCTTCAAATCGGGCGGTTTTAACAATACCGGGTCGTCCGCGTTGGTGAATGCGAACTTCAATATCCCTGCCATCGGTGCGGGCGTGACCATCAACGATCAATTCCGTAAGGAACGGTCGAGCGCGTTCGAGGCGGGCATCAAGGGTTCGCTGTTCGACAACCGTGTCACCTTTGATCTGGCCGGCTATTACACCCGAATTTCCGACATGCAGTTCTTCGAATTTTTCGTGGGCTCATTTGGCCTGCTGCGCGTAGTGTCCAACATCGACAAGGTCGAGGTGAAGGGCGTTGAGTTTAACACCACAGCTAAAATCGTCGACGGCTGGAAGATTTTCGGCTCGGTTAACCTGACCGATAGCGAGATCAAGAAAAACGCATCGCGGCCCTACACCGTCGGTAACAAATCGCCTTATACGGCGGATTACACGATTAACCTTGGTAGCCAAATTGATGCGCCGCTGAACGACAGCATCGATCTTGTGATGCGCGCTGATTATCGCATCACCGGCCCGACATGGTTCCACACCGTTCAGGACCAAACCCGTGCGACTATTTTCAGCCAGCTACTGCCAATATCGGCACTCGCGCTTCCGGGTTTTGTCGGCAACGCGAATTACAGCGTCGCCAAGCGTAACGCTTTTGGCGTGCTCAACCTGCGTTTCGGCTTAGAGGGTGAAAACTGGAATCTGACCGCATTTGCCGATAACATGCTGGACCGGAAATATATCAATGAAGCGATACCGGCGATTGAGTTCGGCGGATCGTTCATTTCACCCGGCGCGCGCCGCCTCGTCGGACTAGAACTAGGTTACAAGTTCTAGCAACATTTCGGTAAAAGCTAGGGCATGAAATCGGGGAGCGTATTACTGTCTGAAAGAACAGAAGAATACGCTCCACTCCTTGTTGTTGGCGTACTGCTGCCCTAATTGGCACCGTTTCGCCTCTGCTATTTTAGTTCGGGCAGGCTCCACTCGATGGGTGTCTGGCCGTGGCATTCCAAGAACGCGTTACATTGCGAGAAATGTTTGCAGCCGAGAAATCCGTTATGCGCGGACAGCGGTGAGGGGTGCGCGGCTTTCAAGA
>JANLSY010000345.1:0-9884 GCA_031362665.1 Sphingomonadales bacterium | reverse complement strand
GCTTGAACGCCACCCGCGCCACCACCGGTTGTCCGGTCGAAATCCCGCCTGCGATGCCGCCGCTGTTATTCGCCAAAAACTCGGGATGGTTAGTCCCTTCCGCCGAAGGCCGCATCCGGTCGGCATTTTCCTCGCCGCGCAACCTTGCAGCAGCAAAGCCAGCGCCGATTTCCACGCCCTTGACCGCATTGATGCTCATCATCGCCGAGGCAAGCTCACTATCGAGCTTGGCATAAAGCGGTGCGCCCCAACCGGGCGGCACCCCGGTCGCCACACATTCGATCACAGCGCCCAAAGAAGAACCAGCCTTGCGCGCCTCATCGATCATTTTCTCCCAGCGGCCAGCCGCCGCTTCATCGGGGCACCAAAACGGGTTTTTCCCGATCTGCGCCGCTTCGAAATTGTCGCGGTCAATGGCGTCGCCGCCGATTTCGGCGACATAGGCCAATATCTCGACATCGGGTATCACCGCCCGCGCCACAGCCCCCGCCGCGACCCGCGCCGCTGTTTCGCGCGCACTCGACCTCCCACCGCCACGATAGTCGCGAAAGCCATATTTGGCGTCATAACTATAGTCCGCATGGCCGGGGCGATAGGCCTTGGCGACGTCCGAATAATCCTTTGAGCGCTGATCAACATTCTCGATCATCAGCGAAATCGGTGTGCCAGTGGTGCGTCCCTCGAACACGCCCGAAAGGATTTTTACTGCATCAGGCTCTTGCCGCTGCGTGGTAAACCGCGAAGTCCCCGGACGACGTTTGTCGAGGAAGGGCTGGATGTCAGCCTCGCTCAGCGCGATGCCAGGAGGGCAGCCGTCGACCACCGCCCCCAATGCAGGCCCGTGGCTTTCCCCCCAGGTGGTAAACCGGAAAACACGGCCGAAGGTATTGAAACTCATATGCGCGCTATCCTGTCCATAAATTCGATGCGGTTGCCGAATGGGTCATGCGTGAAGACGCGCTTTCGTCCTTCCACATCGCTGTCGTCATAGGTTTCATAGCCCGCCTTTTCCAGCCGAGCACGCAGCGCGTCAAGGCCGGTGGTGTTGAGCGCAACATGCGCCTTTTTCGCTGGCCGGAAATCGGTTTCGACACCCAGATGGATTTGACGATCAGACGTCGCGAACCAACATCCACCGCGATTAGCCATATCAGCCGGTTTTGGTATTTCTTTTAGCCCTAGCAATTCGCCATAAAACACTCGAGCTTCGTCCTCGCCACTTTTTGGAATGGCGACCTGCACATGGTCGATTTCAAAACCGAATGTCATTTGGAATCGTCTGGATCAGTGCGCGCCATAACTTTTCGGTAACGCACTTGCTCCTTGCCGATCCAGGTGCGAATTGCACGGTACATGATAAGCGTCACCGCCACGGCCAACACCCGTGCCGCATGCGGATGGCCAAATTCGCCGCCGATGCGACCGGCCCAGACAAACGCTCCGATAACCGCCACGAAACCCGCCATCGATACAAATGCGTCGAGAATAGGCGGCAGACCTTCCCAATAATGCTTTGCATGCCAATAGCCGTGAAGCCCTACGAGCAAAGCACAGCCCACGAGCAACAAAATCAGCTCGTTGCTATGCCCTGCAATCATCACGGCAGACCGATATCAGGAGCATCCTCCTGCTTCATACCGACTGTGTGGTAGCCGGCATCCACATGGTGGGTTTCGCCGGTAACGCCCGCAGACAGATCCGAGAGGAAATAGAGCGCGGATGCACCGACATCATCAATCGTGACATTACGGCGGAGCGGGGAATTCAGTTCGTTCCATTTCATAATATAGCGGAAATCGCCGATGCCCGATGCGGCGAGCGTCTTGATCGGCCCTGCCGAAATCGCATTCACTCGGATGCCATCGGGACCGACATCATTGGCGAGATACTTAACAGATGCCTCCAGCGCCGCTTTTGCCACACCCATCACATTGTAGTGCGGAACGACCTTTTCCGCGCCATAATATGAAAGCGTAAGCATCGATCCGCCGCCCTGGCCGGTTTCGGGGTCGAGCGGTTTCATCATTGCTGCCGCACGTTTGGCAACGGCGGTGAAGCTGTAAACGCTGATGTTCATCGTCATCAGGAAGTCGTCGAGGCCGACGTCAAAATATTTGCCGCGCAACGCCTCCTTGTTGGTGAAGCCGATAGCGTGGACAACAAAATCGATGGTCGGCCATTTTGCCGCCAATGTCTCGAAAGCGCGGTCGAGGTTGGCCATGTCGGCAACGTCGCAATTGATCAGGAAATCACAGCCAAGCTGTTCGGCGAGCGGACGCACGCGCTTTTCCATGACTTCGCCCTGATAGCTAAATGCCAGCTCGGCGCCTTCGGCCTTCAAACGCTTCGCGATCCCCCACGCCAGCGACTTGTCGTTGGCAAGCCCCATAATCAGCCCGCGTTTGCCAACCATCAATCCGCTCATAAAATCCTCATTCGTCAGGTGAATCTTGTTGGGCTCGCTTTAGGCCATTTTCATGCGCGTTGGCCAGCGCCGCGTTCAGCTGAGCGCCGCTCACCATGCCAAGGCCGATCAGATAGAAAAAGATAAGTGCAACCATCACACCTGCGAGGCTCCCATACGTCACATCATAATTGCTGATCGTCGAAAGGAACCACGGCAAGACGGCGGTACAACCAAGCCACCAAAGGCTGACCAACGCGGCACCGGGCCATTTGGGATAGATGCGGTTCTTGTATTTTTGTGGTGTAAGGCCACGAAAAATAAGATAGATCGCCGCGAACAATATTAGGAAGGGAACGAACCTTCCCAAGGCGAAATATGCGGCGACATTTTCGGCGGACGGGATGAAGCGGTACACCAGCTCCTCGATTGCAGTCACCAGAACTTGAGCGCTGAACGCTACCATCGCCAGCACGACTGAAAACACTACGGTTCCGAGCGATCCGAGGCGATACTGCCAAAAATACAGATGCGGCTCGGTGCCATAAGAACGGTGCATCACATCGCGGATCGTCTCGATGAGGCTGGCGGTCGTCCACAGGCTGACCGCCGCACCGAACCACAATAAAGGGCCGGACCGGGCGGTCATCGCGCTTTCCACCGGACCGCGTAACGCGTCAGCGACTCCCGGTGGAACAGTCTCGAAAAATGCATTGATCAGCGCAAGGCCCGATTGCGTCTGCCCGAATGCACCTGCGATCGCAGCGGCAACGATGCAGAATGAGAACAACACGACGAGCGATAGATAAGCAAAGTTGCCGGCATGGACGAAGCCTTCGCTGTATACGCCTACAAAAACGCGCTTCAGCACCTCCCACAGTTGGTGCGGGGTGTCGAGGTGCGAGAACCATCTGGCCTCGCTCTCTCCATGCGATACGCCGCTATGCGCTCGTGCTTCCGGCGACAGCGGGGAATGTTCAGACACCGAGGCCTGCGCGTACCAATTCGTCTTTGCCAAGTAGTTCAGCCAATTTCTTCAATTCCGCAGGGTCTTTGGGCAAGTGAATCATCAAACTCACATATTGGTCCCCGCGTTCCCCGTTCTTGCGGGTAAAACCTCGACCCTTGATGCGAAGCGTTGCGCCGGAATCTGTTTTGGGAGGAACCGTCAGCATGACTGGGCCATCCACGGTAGGTACCTTGACTTTGCCACCATCGATCGCCTCTTTCAGTGAAATCGGCAGGTCGATGCGGATATGGTCACCATCGCGAACCAGATGCGGGTGCTTCCCGATCTTCAGCGTCACCATCGCATCGCCAGTGCCGCCGGGTCCAGGCTGGCCTTTGCCGGGAATACGGATTTGCTGGCCTGCGACAACGCCAGCGGGAAGCTTGAATTCCACAGTCTTGCCATCGCGCAGTGTCATACGTTGCGGTGTAAGCGTCGCTGCATCGGTGAAGGACACCAGCTGCTCATATGCTATATTGGCGCCCTTGGGCGGCGGAGCCTGCTGCGGACGGGGCCCAGCGCCTGGACGTGCGCCGCCGCCGCCGAAAAGCCCGTCAAAAATATCGCCAAGATCGATGCCGCCGCTGCCAAAATCAAAATTTGCACCGCCCGGCCCACCACCGGTGTACCCGCCGCCGCCGAACGGATTGCCACCGGCAAAACCGCGCGGCTGTCCATTCTCGTCGATTTCGCCACGGTCATATTGCGCGCGCTTTTGCGCATCGGACAACAGGTCGTAAGCGCGCGTCACATCGCTGAACCGCTCCGAAGCCTTCGGATTGTCCTTGTTCTTGTCCGGGTGCAGCTCTTTGGCGAGCTTGCGATAGGCGCTTTTAATCGCCTTCTCGTCCGCGCCTTTGGCAACGCCCAATATGGAATAAGGATCAGCCATTATTGTCCCTGTTACTCCCTTGCCCGTCTTACATTGGTATTACAGCGCCTTGAGTCAACTCGGAACCAGAGCATTTTCCGGTTTTTGCCCGAGGAACCGGCGTAAAATCAGATAGAGAACGAGTCCGAGCGGTCCCACCATGAGGATGAAGAACAATATCGGTACTTGAGTGATCCTGCCGATCGCCCGCCGGTCGGCGTTTCGCGCCGCCCAAATGCCGACAAAAAGATCAAAGGCCAGATAATGGATCCAACCGATTGTGGCGCCACCGGGCGAGTCAAAAATCGCCATGATGCCAGCCAATGTCGTAAAATCGGCACCCGGTCCGCCTGGTGGTCCGCCGTCGCTAATCAGCCCCGACATCAATGCAATGATGAGGCCTGCATAGACAAGCGCCAGCAGCCCGCACCCGGCATAAAATAGATAGGGGATAATCATTTCGCGTTTCGGCGCGAAGGCCAATACCGCCCAGCACAGCATCGCCCATAAATTAGCATAGCCGAAAATCGTGTCCCAAGGCATATTTATCGCCATTCCTCTTTTATCCGCGTGCAGTCTAGCCTATCGCCGCGATATGGAAAGAACTGATCCCTTTGAGCTTTTTGACGAATGGTTTGCCGAAGCCAGAACAAACGAAATCAACGACTCCAATGCGATGGCGCTGGCTACCACCGGATCCGATGGGCAGCCTTCGGTAAGGATGGTCCTGCTAAAGGGACATGGCAGCGAAATTGGCGGTTTTATCTTCTACACCAATTTTGAAAGCCGCAAGGCGATGCAGCTGGCTGACAACACCAATGTCGCGCTGCTTTTCCACTGGAAATCGTTACGCCGACAAGTCCGTATCGAAGGCGCGGCCAATCCGGTCGACGATGCAACGGCAGATGCTTATTTCGCGACGCGATCGCGCAATTCGCAGCTTGGTGCGTGGGCATCGGACCAGTCGCGTCCGTTGGACGACCGCGCCACCTTTGAAGGTCGCTTTGCGGAGGTCGAGGCACGTTTCGAAGGGCAGGACGTACCCCGTCCGCCGCATTGGTCGGGCTGGCTGGTGACGCCAAACCGCATTGAATTCTGGCAGGACCGGGAGTTCCGCTTGCATGAACGGTGGCTATACGAGCGCGACGGCGATGGCTGGACAAGCGGGATGCTCTATCCGTGAGCCTGGCGCACAACCACCATCATCATGCCCACAGCGCGCTGACGACAAAGGCTGCAATTGCCAGTGTCAGCATGGCGTTGTTCCTGCTTGCGCTCAAAATTTACGCCGCGGCAGAGACCGGATCCGTTGCCTTGCTCGGGTCGCTCGCCGACACGGGTTTTGACGTCCTCGCATCCTTGCTGACGCTGTTCAGCGTGCGCTATGCGGCAATGCCTGCCGATGATGACCACCGCTTTGGACATGGCAAAGCCGAGGCACTTTCTGCTTTGGTTCAAGTCGTGCTGGTGATTGTGTCAGCCATTTTCATCGGCTGGCGCGCGGTTGTCAGGTTCGGCAACGGCGAGAGCACCGCGCATCCTGAATATGGAATTGGCGTATCGCTGATCGCAATAGTCGCGACGCTCGCTTTGCTCGCTTATCAGCGACATGTCGTCAAAAAGACAGGATCGGTGGCGATCCACGCGGACCATGTGCATTACCAAAGCGACCTCCTTCTCAACGTCGCGGTGATTATCGCTATCATCCTCGACACTATGCTCAATGTTCGCGGTGCCGACCCTCTTTTCGGCATTGGCATCGCGCTCTGGCTGTTATGGGGTGCGTACAAGGCCGCGCAAATGGCGCTCGACCAGCTGCTCGACCGCGAATGGCCGCAGGAAAAGCGACAGCGATTTCTGGACGTCGCGATGCGGCATCCTGAACTGAAGGGCATCCATGATATGCGCACCCGTTCCAGCGGCGCGCATGATTTTTGCCAGTTCCATGTCTGGGTCGATCCGAACATGACCGTTTTGCAGGCACACAAGATCATGGATGAAGTCGAAGAAGCGTTGATGCATGAATTTCCTGGCGTTGAGGTCCTTATCCATCCAGATCCCGAAGGCCATAAGGACGAGATGGGCTATATCCCGTCGGAAACCGTCGAACATCACGAACATGAAGAAAATCACCACCATGACTGATCTGCCCTATTACCATGTCGACGCCTTTGCGGACCGGCCATTCACCGGCAATCAGGCCGCGGTCATGCCGCTCGACGCATGGCTGGATGACGAGGTGTTGCAGGCGATTGGTGAGGAAAACGCCTTCGCTGAAACGGCTTTCATCGTGCCCGATACGACAGGCGAGGCGGATTATGAGTTACGCTGGTTCACGCCGACCGTCGAAGTTAGGATGTGTGGACATGCCACGCTCGCCAGCGGGCATGTAGTGCTTGGGCAGAATCCGGATATGAACCGCGCGACATTTCGCACGCGCAAGGCGGGCGTGTTAGAAGTGGTGAGAGACGGGGATGGCTATGCACTGGCATTACCGGCCATTCCAAGCGAACCGATGGAGTTTGGCGAAGCGGCGTTAGCGGTTGGCGGCAAACCCACGCATATTCGCGGCAACCCCGACCAATATTATCTGCTCCGCTATGAAAGCGCGGCCGAAATCATGGCGCTTAAGCCGGAGATGAAGGCGTTGGCTCGGCTTGGCAACGACCTTTTCGTTGCGACTGCACCGGGAACCGATACCGACATCATCAGCCGCGTGTTCGTGCCCGGCGCTGGCATTGACGAGGACGCCGTGACCGGAAGCGCACATGCCCTTCTTGCCCCATATTGGGCCGCTGAATTAGGCCGCGACCACTTCACCGCATATCAGGCCAGCGCACGCGGCGGTTATATCGGCTGTACGCTTGAAGGCGACCGGGTTTGGTTGTCAGGCAAATGCGTGACAGTGGTAAAGGGCACGTTCAGTTTGCGGTGAGCAAATGCAGTTTTCAATTAGGTGAAGGATCAAATATGAAGAAAACACTCGCCATATTGGCAGCCTTAACATTGGCGTCAGCAGCAACGGCACAGCAAGATGCGCCACCGCCTATGGCGCCCGGCGGCGGAATGCCTAGCCCTGAACAGATTTTTGCATTCATGGATGCCAACAAGGACGGCTTTATTGCCAAGGACGAAGCCAAAGGCCCGTTGGAGCAGAATTTCGACTATGTCGATGGCGACAAGGACGGCAAGATTTCGCCCGACGAATTGAAGACGGTTATGGCCGCGATGCGTCCACCCGAGCCACCACAAGGTGAACAAGAAAAGCCCGCGGAATAAGATAAAGGCGGCTGGTTATTCGCCAGCCGCCTTTTTGTCCGTTAGGCGACGGTCGCCTTGCTGATCTTGCCCGGGTTCGCAGGTGGTTCGCCTTTTGGCAGCGCATCTACATGTTCCATGCCACTGATGACATTGCCCCATGCGGTATACTGGTTGTCGAGGAACGTTGCGTCGTCGAAACATATGAAAAACTGGCTGTTGGCGCTGTTGGGGCTCGAAGAACGCGCCATCGAGCACGTGCCGCGAACATGCGGTTCGCTGTTGAATTCCTGCGCCAAATCGGGCTTCTTCGATCCGCCCATGCCGGTTCCGGTCGGGCAGCCGCCCTGCGCCATAAAGCCGGGGATCACCCGGTGGAAGGTGATACCGTCGTAAAAGCCTTCGCTCGCAAGTTCCTTGATCCGCGCAACATGGTTGGGTGCGAGGTCGGAGCGCAGTTTGATGACAACATCGCCGGTGTCGAGGCTGAGGGTTAGGGTTTCGTCGGCCATTTGTTACGTCCTTCAAAATGGGAAAAGTTGTCGGTCGCCCTAATCGAAGCAATCGCAGCGTGCAAAGCCAAAATCGTTGCATTTTGAACGTGGGCGCTTAGTTACGGGCGCAACACACATATCAGCCGCACGGGAGGCCGCACATGATAAGCGAAAATGCCGACCCCGTCATCATCGACGACGACATCATGGAAACGCTCGACGAGGACAACCGCCTCACTCGGGACTTTGTCGATCGCGTGCTCGATGCGGCCGCGGCGGACGACGTGGCCGAGGTTAACCGGCTGGTCGAACCACTGCACGAAGCCGACATCGCCGATTTGCTCGAGTTGACGCCACGAGACCGTCGCGGTGAACTGGCAATCGCGATGGGCGACCTGATGAGTGCCGATGTGCTCGCTGAGGTCAACGACTGGGTCCGAGAAGATATAATCGATGCGTTGCCCGCTGCACTCGTTGCCGATCTGGCCGGGCAGCTCGATACCGACGATGCGGTCGCCATCATCGAGGACATGGAGGAGGAGGACCAGCAGGCGGTCCTTGCCGAACTCGACCCGGAAGATCGCGCGGTTATCGAAGACGCGCTTTCCTATCCCGAAGAATCCGCCGGGCGTATCATGCAGCGCGAACTGGTCGCGGTGCCGGAGCATATGACGGTCGGGCATTTAATCGATTATCTGCGCGACCATCAGGATCTGACCACCGACTTCTGGGAAGTGTTTGTCGTCGATCCGCAGCACAAGCCGGTCGGCACCTGCAAGCTGTCATGGATCATGCGCAGCCAGCGCAAAGTACCGGTCAGCGAGATCATGCAGCATGAGCAGACTTTGATCCCGGTCGATATGGACCAGGAAGAAGTCGCGCTCCGCTTCCAGAAATATGCGCTGATTTCGGCGGCGGTTGTCGATGACGCAGGTCGCCTCGTCGGCGTCATCACTGCTGACGATATCGTCCACATTATCCAGGAAGAAGCCGACGAGGATTTCCTGCAACTTTCAGGTGCAGGCGAAGGTGACATCAACGAGCCGATTTCGGACAGTTACAAATCGCGCGTGCGCTGGCTGATCGCCAATCTCGGAACAGCGATGGTTGCTAGCTTCATCATTTACCAGTTCGGCGCGGCAATCGAAACGATGGTCGCACTGGCTGTGCTGATGCCGATTGTTGCCTCAATCGGCGGCAATGCAGGCACCCAAACATTGGCCGTCACCGTGCGGGCGCTCGCCACCAACCAGTTGACCGAATCGAACACAATGCGGTCGATCTGGCGCGAGATTCGCGTGGCGCTGCTGATCGGTGCGACGATTGCCATAATTGCCGGACTTGGCGCAGGCGTGATTTTCAGCAATTGGACGTTGGGCGGCGTTATCGCGGCGGCTATATTGTGCAACATTTCGCTCGCCGGCCTTTCCGGGGTTGCGATCCCGGTTTTACTCGACCGACTCGATCAAGACCCCGCCGTATCGAGTTCCATTTTTGTCACAATGATAACTGATTCAATGGGTTTCCTGATTTTCCTCGGCCTCGCGGTCACGAGCGGGCTTGCCGGTTAGGCGTTCGGTTCCCACATCGCTTACAATGCCGCTTAACATGACCAAAATTGCCTTCAGGGCGGAAAGCGTGGCCGATCTGCGCCGCCGTCTTGAGGCATACGCAGCCGGCGGCGAGGTGCGCTTAACGACCCGCTATTTGCCAAAGCGGGTCGACGAAATGGCGGGTGGATCGCTGTATTGGATCCACGGCCATGCGCTAGTCGGGCGAAGCCCTATCATCGGCTTCATGGAAAATGGCGAAGGGCGGCACTGGATACGAATCGAACCCCGCCTCATT
>JANLSY010000044.1:0-5169 GCA_031362665.1 Sphingomonadales bacterium | reverse complement strand
CAAAAGTCTCTGGATAACTGTGATTTTAAGGACTGCGTGGCGCGCCCTACAGGAGTCGAACCTGTGGCCTCAAGATTAGAAGTCTCGCGCTCTATCCAGCTGAGCTAAGGGCGCGCGCTGCGTTTGCCAATAACTGCTTTGCGCCGAACTGCAAAGGTCGTTATGCGTTTGCACATGCAAGATGCTCCTATAGTCACCGAAAGCGCCAGCGACGTCAGCGGGCGGCAGTTCCGTTATTATGATTTCGTCATGGCGGCATTTGTCGCCATTCTGTTGCTGTCCAATTTGATCGGTGCGGCAAAGCTCGCCGACGTGGGCGGCTATATCTTCGGTGCGGGAATCCTGTTTTTCCCCTTGGGTTATGTCATCGGCGATGTGCTGACCGAGGTTTATGGCTATGCTCGTGCTCGCCGGGTCATTTGGGCAGGATTTGCGAGCCTATTGTTCATGGCCTTCATGAGCTGGGTCGTTGTTGCATTACCGCCCGCGGCGGGCTGGGAAGGTCAGGCCGCCTATGAAAGCGTGTTCGGGCAGGTTTGGCGCATTGTATTTGCCTCGGTCACGGCCTTTTGGGCGGGCGAATTCGTCAACAGCTATGTCATGGCGCGAATGAAAATCTGGACTGGCGGCAAGCATCTTTGGTCGCGCACGATTGGTTCGACGGTGGTCGGGCAGGGGGTAGACAGCGTGATTTTCTACCCGCTCGCCTTTTGGGGGGTGTGGAGCAATTCACAGGTCATTACAGTTATGATCACCAACTGGCTTTTGAAAGTGGGCTGGGAAGTGGTTTTGACCCCGGTGACATATGCGGTGGTCAACTGGCTGAAACGCAAAGAAGGGGTCGATATATTCGACGAGGGTACAGATTTTACCCCCTTCAAGACCAAGGTTTGAGATGCAGGAAAAATTGCAGCATCTGGCCGAACTTTGGATCGGTTACAAAACCCAATTGATCGGTTTTGTCGGGTTGACCAACGATGCAATGCACGTCCACGCGTCACTGCTTATCCTGTTGGTGTCGGCGGTTATGTTACGGCGTCGGCCCGACAGCGTCTGGTGTTGGCTGATCGTTTTTGCCGCTGAATTGTTCAACGAATATGCGGATCTGAAGGGCATGGCGCCGGGCGAAGACAGTATCCGTGCGAGCGTGCACGACCTTTATAATACCATGTTCTGGCCTACAACATTGCTAGTTTTGGGACGATTGATCTTTCCGCCGCGCAAGAAAGAGCCCGCCCGAGAAGCGGAAATATCAGGCGATCTCGCGGATCAAACCTTCGAAAAGCCTGCGCCCGTCTGACCCACCATGCACTGCGCCGATCATGCGTTCGGGGTGCGGCATCATGCCAAGTACGTTGCCCGCATCGTTCAGCAGACCGGCAATATCGCGGGCCGAACCGTTGACATTTTCTGCATAGCGAAACGCCACGCGACCTTCACCTTCCAGCCTGTCCAGCGTCACGTCGTCTGCGAAATAATTGCCGTCATGGTGCGCGACCGGAATGCTGATTTCCTCGCCCGAATCATATTGGCTGGTGAAAATCGACTGGCTGTTCTCAATCGTCAGCTTTACCGTGCGGCAGACGAAGCGAATGCCGGCATTTCGCATCAATGCACCGGGCAAAAGTCCTGCCTCGGTCAGGATTTGGAAGCCGTTGCATACGCCCAGCACCGGAACCCCGCGCCCGGCAGCGTCGACCACCGCCTGCATGACTGGCGAGCGCGCCGCCATCGCACCCGAGCGCAGATAGTCGCCGTAAGAAAATCCGCCTGGAATAGCGATAAGGTCAAGACCTTGTGGCAGCTCGCTTTCGCGGTGCCAGACAAGACTGGTTTCCGCGCCCATAATTTCATTGATAGCAACCGCCATATCGCGGTCGCAGTTCGATCCGGGAAACTGGATAACCGCCGCGCGCATATCAGGCGGCCTGCTCGATTTCGAAATTCTCTATGACCATATTGGCAAGCAATTTCATGCACATCGCCTCGAGATCCGATTTTGAAACGCTGGGTTCGTGGTCGATCTCAATCAACCGTCCTGCCCTTACATCATTGACACCGGCAAAACCGAGACCTTCCAGCGCGTGATGAATCGCCTTACCCTGCGGGTCCAGCACGCCGTTCTTGAGTGTTACAAAGACGCGGGTTTTCATTCGTTCACCTGTGCTGCTGGCCGATGGCTTCCTATAGAATGCGCCTAAAATGAAACAAGGGGGTAAGCATATTTTAACCCTGTTTGGCAATTCGGCCTTGATGTTAACGGGTTTATGTCCGTTCACCACAGTTGGTTCGTGGCGGCGATATTGCCTTTCGGAGGACCCTTATGGTTGGTTTGGCAACTGCAATGTTTATCGGACTGTTCGCCTTCGGCCACGAAATGCTTGGCTGGAGCGGCGTACCCAATGACGAGGTGCAGCTCGGGCTGTTTATCGCATTCATTCTTGGCATTGTCGCAGGTTACAAGACAAAGGGCTGATATCAGCGTGCTGCAACCGGCGACCCGGCCTTCGTTGCAATAATCTCCTCAGGTAACGCACGGAAAGTAAATTGTGCAGGTTGGCCAAGCCATTTTTTCGCCAGCCCCCACACATAATTTCGCGTGACCGATTTGAATAGATCCTCGCTACGACGGAAACGTTCCAGCCGTTCCGGATTGGTCTGAGCTTCGGCGGCAACACCAATCCATGTGTCGTTGCGTTTGCGCCAGTCAGTGTAGCTTTCGAGCACGGGTCTTCGCGCGCGTTCGAAAAGGTCGGCTTCGGCAGGGGACGCGATCAGTTCGGCAATGATACCGTCTACGGCGGATTCGATGGCGGACAAGTCTTTTGGGTCTCCGTTGGTCGAGATGGAAAAGCTGCCCCGACCCGGGTAGATATTGGACATGTTCGAATTCGCGCCGCCGCCATAGGTCGCGCCCAGCTTTTCGCGTAATTCGTCGGTCAGCCGCAATGTTACCATCCGCGCCAACAGGTCCATGCCTTGCGCGACTTTCTGGTCGCTGTCGTCAGTCGTGGTCCAAACCCGCCGCCAACCGAGCTGGTTGGCCTCACCCTTGTGCGGAATGTCGAAATTGCCGCTGGCGGTGGCCCAGCTGCTTTGGCGGGCTGCGGAATAATCGAGGCCTTTCGAATCGCGGGGCGGGAGAGCGCCGAAGGTCCGCGCGACACTGGCAATTGCCGCTTCCTCATCGATATCGCCGACCAGCGCGATTTCTAAGCGGTTTTTCTCGAGCGCGTCACCTAACGCCGCCTTTAGCATTTCAAAATCGACAGAGCTGATCGTTTCAAGCGGCTCCAGCGTGAAGCGTGGATCATTGTCGGTCATGACACGGGGAGCGACAACGCCAAGCGCAGAGCCCGGCGTCGCATCCAGCCGCGAATAGGCTTCGGGAAGCGGTCGACGGAACAGGCGCAGGGCGTTGGTCGAATAGGCCGGGTATCTGGTATAGGCCGCCATTACCTGCAACTGTCGTTGGAGGTCGACGGGGGCCACCGCGCCGCTGCTGCCGAAATAATTGTCGGCAACGCCAAAGCCTGCGGACACAGTCGTCCCGGCGAGCAGCGAGCGCAAATCTTCTATGTCGTGCGCTTGCAAGCCGCCCGATACGTAGGCGCCCGACATCAGCCGCGCGAGCGGTGCTTTATCTTTGCCGAAATAGAGCTCGCCGCCATCGATCCGCAGCGAATAGCGGATACGGTTGTCTTCGAAGTCGGTTTTTTTAAGGTTTAGCAACACGCCATTGGCAAAGCGGATGGTTCGAATGCCGAGATCGGCGATGTGCCGGTCCTCTGCGATCGTTCCTACCGAACCGAATTCAGTATAGGCAAACGCCTTTTCATCGCGCGCTACAGGCGCGGCCACGGCCACAGCACGGCTCGCCTGATATTGGTCAAGCAATTGGTCCGATGCAACGGCTTCGGCATCTTTTTTGGTCAGGAATATCAACGGCCGTTCAAGTTGCCCGAACCATTTGGCAAATTCGCTGTCGATCGCCTGTTTCGTCATAAATGGTCGAAGCTGCCGCCACAATATTTGCCGGTAGGCGGCGGAATTCAGGACATCGTCGTCAAGGCCAGCCAGTGCATTGGCGATGGCTTGGCTTGGCTGAGTTGCCTCGCTTTTTGCAGCATTTTGGTAGGCAGAGTCCAATCGCTTGACCTGTTCGTCGATCTCGGCCTGACGGAAACCATATTCGGTCGCCTGTCTGACAATTTGCTCGGCAAAGGGTAATATTTCTTTCCAGCTCCCGTCTTTGCCCGTCGCGCCAAACCCGATGCGCGCAAATTGGTCGCAAAGGTTCAGACTGAAACTTGTGCCGCCGCCGAGGAAAGGCATATCTGCCTCACGCGAACGGCGGCTCATGCGCTGCGAGATGATGCTCGAGGCAATCTGCATTTTGAGTTCGATAGCGGCACGGTCGATAGTGTCGGGACGCATTTTGTCGGCGATAAGCTGCTGCACGCCGACCGCCTCGCCGATTTTGGGATGCGTGAAGCTGGCGGCAGTGGCGGCCCTGCCGGTATCGATGGAGCATTGGTCGATATCGCCAAGTGCTGGGCCTTCATTTTTCCAGCTGGAGAATTTGGCGATAATTTCGCGTTCGATTGCTGCGACATCGACCGGGCCGACAACGATGATCTGCGTTCGGTCTGGGCGGTAATATTTGCGATACAGCGCCTTGATCCGCTCTGCTGGCGCGGTTTCCAATATATTTTGCTGACCGATGGGATAGCGCGTGGCTAAATATGTGCCGGGATAAAACAG
Organism: Sphingomonadales bacterium; assembly: GCA_031362665.1. Classification (GTDB taxonomy): domain Bacteria; phylum Pseudomonadota; class Alphaproteobacteria; order Sphingomonadales; family Sphingomonadaceae; genus Sphingorhabdus_B. The sequence continues at coordinate 405 of JANLSY010000044.1, read as the reverse complement.
GTTGTTTGCGGCGCGATTGCTCTGGAAACCGAAATTTTCGCGCTCACGTTTCTCTGCGATCACCACGCCGCGTTCACGGTTCACAGCTTGCGGGTTGAATAGGACTTCACTGGCGGTTTCGCGCATCAGAAACAGCGCGCGTTCAATCAGCGCGGGATCGGCCTTGGGAAGATCGAGCTTATACTGGGTCTGCGTGTAACCGGTTGAGGCGTTGGTGTCAGCTCCAAAGGACAGGCCGAGACGCTCCAGCATCTTGACCATCTCGCCCTCGGGCACGTTGGTGGAGCCGTTAAAGGCCATATGCTCGACATAATGCGCAAAGCCGCGTTCGGCCTCGCTCTCGTCAAGCGAGCCCGCGTCGATCTGCATCCTCACCAGCGCGGTGCCCTTGGGGGTGGCGTTCTG
>JANLSY010000260.1:0-16636 GCA_031362665.1 Sphingomonadales bacterium | reverse complement strand
AGATTTGGACAGCCTCGAGGCCGATGGCCGCGACGAAATGTCACCCAAGATGCTGGGCGAGTTGATGAAGATGGGTCTTGTCTAGGCAGCTTCGCGCTTGCTCAGCACTTTGGAAATCACGTCTGCGAAGGTCTCGGCGCTCTGTGCGCCCGGCACCATGAATTTCTGGTCGAAGATTATAGCGGGAACACCGGTGATATTCTGGTCCAGCCAATAGGCCTGCTCGGCCCGAACGGTTTGCGAAAGCGCTTCATCGGCTAGCCACGCCAAAGCAGTATCCCGGTCCATGCCTTGTGCTTCGGCAACATCCAGCAACACCGCCTCATCGCTGACATCGCGGCGGTCCTGAAAATAGGCTTTGAACAGCGCCAGTTTAAGCGCGGTTTGCGCTTGCCAGCCGCGCTCGCTCCCGAAAACCGTCAGCAATTTGTGCGCCTTGAACGTGTTGTAAATACGCATGCCTTCGCCGTAATTGAAAGCAAAACCCACGCTATCGCCAATGTCCGAAAGACGCTGCCGGTTTGCACGGCTTTGGTCGGGTGTGCTGCCATATTTGCGCGCGATATGTTCGGCCGTGTCCTCGCCTTCTAAGGCCATGTTCGGGTTCAGTTCGAACGGATGCCAGTGGGTTTCTGCGGCTACCGGCTGCTCAAGCATAGCCAGCGCGAGTTCGACCTGCCTATAGCCAATGATGCACCACGGACAGACGACATCGGAGACAATGTCGATGCGAAGCGGGAGCGCAGTCATTCGTCCACCCAAGCCTTTAACAATGTATGCGCTATTGCAAAGGGCGGTGGCGCGTTAAAGCTCTTGTCCGGGGCGCCCTCAAGTGCCGCGCGTGCTTCATCCTTGCTCACCCACATGGCATCTTCGAGTTCAGTGGTATCGAGCGTGATTTCATCGCCCAGCGCTTCGGCCACGCAAGCGATCATCAGCTGCGACCCGCCGAACGGCCAAGGCTGGCTAGTGACATAACGCACCGCGCCGCAGGTTACGCCTGCCTCTTCGTGGATTTCACGGCGCACCGCTTCTTCAATGCTTTCACCGGGTTCGAGGAAACCCGCCAATGCCGAATAATTACCCGGCGGAAAGCGCGACTGCCGCCCGACCAGCGCCTTGCCTTCATATTCCGCAAGCATGATTACGACAGGATCGGTGCGCGGGAAATGTTCCTTGCCGCAATTGCCGCATTTGCGTCCCCAGCCGGCGCGAAACAGTTCTGTCGTGTTGCCGCATTTGCCACAGAAACGATGAGCATTGTGCCATTCGATCAGGCTGCGTGCGGCGCCGTAAATTGCGGCATCTTCGGCGGGCAACATCGATAAGGCGCGCCAGATGGCAGGCGACCGAAACGCATCACCTTCGGCTTCGACAAGCGCAACAAAATGTGGTTTGCCGTCGGAAAGTCCCAGCAAGATCAGCTCTTCGGAACCTTTCAATTCAGCAATCGAATGCCAGTGCAATCCGCCTTCGGCCCCGACGACCGGATCAAGGCCGTCTAGGCCCAAAATCCGCGCACGCCAATCAACAAGCAAAGCGCCATAGGCCTCTGTATCGTTGCGAACGCGGTCTGCGCGATCGAGCGGAGAACCTGTAAAGCCTGGGCGGAACATTGGATTAGGCCGGGATACCCAAATCCTTCAGCACCCATTGCGCGAAATTTTCATGGAACGGATAGACGTTGCTCGGCACATATTGCGCCATGCACACCGCGCGTAATTTGCGTTTGGTATCGACGAACGCGACCGTGCCGGCAGCACCGCCCCAGCCAAATGTGCCTTCGAACGCGCCGACGCCGACGCGTCCACCAGCGCCATTGCCTGCCCCTGCAATGAATGTGCCTTCGGTTTTAATGCCCGCAGGAAGAAGGTTGGACGTCGCCAACGCAACGGTTTCCGCCGACATGATGCGCGCGCCGTCAAGCTCACCACCGTTTTGCAACATGTGCAGGAAGCGGTCATAATCGCGCGCCGAACATACCAGTCCCGCACCGCCAAAGGCAAAGGCAGGCTTGTCGAGATAGATGCTGGTCGGAGCCGGATCGACGGGGAACAATATCCCGTTCATCGGCGCGTAGTTCGTGACAAAGCGCTTGGTTTCCGATGCCGGAACCTGAAAATAGCTGCTGGTCATTTTCAGCGGTTCGAACAGGCGGGTCCTCAGGAAAACTTCAAAATCCATGCCACTTGCGACTTCGATGACGCGGCCCAGCAGGTCGAGCGCAATCGAATAGCTCCATTTGGTGCCGGGTTCGGCAATCAAGGGCAGCTTGGCCACGCGCTCGGCAAAGGTTTTCAGATCGGGCGTAGGCGCTGGCACCGGCTGTCCCGGTATCGGGAAACGGCTGAATACGGCTGGGTTGATGCCCTGTTCGTTATAAAGCTTGAGCAGCGGCCCTTTGGTGATGATGCCGTATCCAAGGCCCGCCGTATGCGTCAGTAAGTGTCGAACAGTGATCTGATTCTTCGCAGGTACCGACGACAGGCTATTATCTGGGTCGGTCAGCACCTGCATATTGGCGAATTCCGGAATGAAATCGGCAATCGGCTGATCGAGCTTCATCTTACCCTCGCCTACCAAAATCATCGCCGCCATACCGGTGATTGGCTTGGTCATAGAATAGACGCGCCACAGGGTATCGACGTCGACAGGTGTCTGGTTACCCTGTGCAATGGTGCCAACCGCAATTACATCGAGCGAAGCACCGCCATTGCCGATAGCAGCGAGCACGCCGGGTAGCTTGCCCGAGGACACATAGGCATCGAACTCTGCCTTGATGGTGGGGAACTTCTCGATGGCGGTCCGTGCCCAGACCGCAGAAGGAATATAAGCAGCCGCAGCTCCCGCAGCCGCCATCCTGCCGCCCAAGCTCAAAAAGCCGCGACGTCCCAACATGTTCTGACCGATTGCCTGCATATCCATCGTCACTCTCCTGATGCGGTTATTGGCCTGATGCGGTTATTGGCCTGATGCGATTATTGGCCTGATGCGATTACCGCTTTTGCTACTTTGTTGAATAAGGTCGGCAACCCTGCCTTGTCGAGCGATTTCAGCGACCAATATTCGCCCTCGCCGTGCTCAATATCGGTAGGCACCGATGCCGTAACGGCAATGTCGAGCGAAAGGGTGAAATGCGTAAAGACATGGGCGACGGACTGCGGCAATATTTGCCAGTCGGCGTCGAAGGGAGCAACCCCGTCGCCGTCTTTTTGCGCGCTCCAGCCATCGTCGGGCAATGCGCGCATTCCGCCGAGCATTCCTTTGCCGCCCCGCGTCACCAACCAAACGGTATCGTCACGCTGAACCCAATATGCCGTGCCCGTGCGGTGTGGCTTCGCCTTTTTTGCAGCCTTTACGGGATATGCTTCGGCTGTACCTGCGTGCCCCGTGGCGCAATTGCCAAGTAACGGGCAAATCATACAGGACGGGTTACGGACCGAACATAACCCTGCCCCCAAATCCATCATCGCCTGTGCAAAATCGCCAGCACGCGCTTTGGGGGTTATTGCATCGGTCGCGGCGCAGATTGCCGCCTTCGCTGCGGGCAATGGCGTATCGATTGCAAGGAGCCTCGACACTACCCGCTCGACATTGGCATCGACGACAACAGCGCGCTGGTTGAAGGCAATGGCCACGATCGCCGCTGCGGTATAGGGTCCAATTCCAGGTAGTTTGAGCAATTCTGCCTCGGAATCAGGTAACTGCCCGCTGTATTCAGAAGCCGTGACGCGCGCACATTTAACAAGATTCCGTGCCCGCGCATAATAGCCGAGCCCTGCCCAAGCCGCCATGACGTCAGCGTCCTCGGCGGCAGCCAATGATGCGAAGTCCGGCCAGCGTTGGACGAACCTGCGGAAATAGGTTCCGACTGCGGCAACCGTGGTCTGTTGAAGCATGATCTCGGATAGCCAGACATGATAGGGGTCGGGTAAGCCCTGCCCCGGCAATTTTCGCCACGGCAAATCGCGCGCGTGAACGTCATAATGCGCCAGCAATAACGCAGCGATATCCCCAGTTTTTTGAGGCTTTGGTTGGACGGCAGGCATCGAAAATGGCATGGATGAGGCAATGGATAAAGGCAAGGCAGCATCGGCGAAGGGTAAGCCCAAAAAGATAGTGCCAAAGCCCTATCAACGCCCGCGCGGCGGTGAGGCGCGTGCCGTGTCCGACCTTATGCCCGAAATCGGCCGCGCTGCATTCCGTCGCTTCGGTTTTGTACAAAGTTCAGTCGTCAGCCGCTGGGACGAAATTGTGGGAAGCCGCTATGCCGCCGTATCTGCACCGGAATCGATCCGCTTTCCCGTTGGCAAAAAATCGGAAGGCACGCTCGAACTCAAGGTCGAAGGCGCGCATGCGACGATGATACAGCACGTACTTCCCGAAATCATCGATCGCGTGAACCGCTTTTTCGGTTATGCGGCAGTCGCGCGGATCAAGGTGCGTCAGGGCGCAATAGCGAAACCCGTTGCAAGACAACCGCTTGCGCCGCCTGTACTCAAGCCGGTGCCGATGGAACTGGGCGAATCCCTGCGCGAAATCGGCGATCCGGAACTGTTTGCGGTACTCGAAAGCCTCGCAAAAAGCCTTGCCAAAAGCGGCGAGTGATTCCAGATGCTAATGCGCAATAACAAGGATAAATCTCAGAAAATGTCGCATTTTGGAAAATATCTTGGTCCGCTTATCATGGGGGCAGCCCTATTATCGGCAAGCTCGGTTGCAGCACCCGCCAAAACTAACTGGCTGGTGAACTTCACCGTTACTGACAAAGGTGCGCATGTCATCGGCAACCCCGCCGCGCCGAACAAAGTTGTCGAATATCTGAGCTATACATGCGGCCACTGCGCGGAATTTGAGCTGAAGGAGGCGCCTGCGTTCAAGGCGCAATATGTTGCGACCGGCAAAGCCAGTCTCGAAATCCGCAATCTGCTGCTAAATCCGATTGACCTGACAGCCGCGATGCTCGCGAGGTGTGGTGGTAAGGGCCGCTTTTTCGGCAACCAGAAACATCTTTTTGCAACGCAATCCGTTTGGCTCGGAAAAGCCAAAAATATCAGCGCGGCGACGCAGGCCAAGCTCAAGGCCGAGGATTATGCCGGGTTCATGACGGGCGTTTACACCGAAATTGGCCTCGATACGATCATGCAGCAGCGCGGCATAACTCCGGTTCAAGGCAAAGCCTGCATAACCGACAAGGCGGCGCTTAAAGCAGTATTTGATATGACTGACGCTGGCAGTGCCGCAGGTGTTACCGGCACGCCGAGTTTCATGATCAACGGTGTCTTGCAGGACCATGTTCACAGTTTTGCCGAACTAAAGGCAAAGATGAAATGACCCAACAAATCCAAAACAAAGGATATCATATGCCTATCAAATCGATCCTCTTTGCCGCAACCGCCGCACTTGCTCTTGCCGCCTGTGGGGGCGGTGATACTGCTGGCCCACCAAAAGGTGAGCCAATCGCCAAGGTTGCAGCGCCGCAAGGCAAGGCTTGGACCGATGTCGTAAGTAAGACGGAAGGCGGCGGCTTCAAAATGGGCAATCCCGATGCCAAGCTGCAACTTCTTGAATATGGCGCGATAACCTGCCCCGGCTGCGCGCAATTTTCGGTGCAGGCGACCGAGGGGTTGAACGAGCTCGTCAACACGGGCGTGGTCGCATTCGAATTCCGGCCTTTCCTTGTGCATGGCGTTCAGGACATTCCCGGCTTCTTGCTTTCGCAGTGTAGCGGCCCCGAGGCGTTTTTCCCGCTTTCGGAACAGCTTTATGCCGAACAGGAAAGCTGGCTCAGCAAAATCAGCACCGTGACCGAGGCCGACCAGCAGGCGATGCAAAAAATGTCACCGCCTGAAATTTCGACGCTGCTCGGCACGAAAATGGGCCTGATCGATTTCGTAAAATCGCGCGGGATCAGCGAAGATCAGGCCAAAGCCTGCCTCGCCGACAAAACGGCAATCGATGAGTTGATTGCGACTACAGAAAAAGGCTCGAAGGACGATGGCGTGACAGGCACGCCGTTCTTCCTGCTCAACGGCACGAAGGTCGATGGCGGGTCTTGGAACCAGATTAAGGGCAAGCTGGTCGAGGCCGGCGCGCGCTGAGGATGGCTCGGGGGGGCCTTGACGTTGCACATTACCGACAAGAGATAATCTCTTGCGGATAAAGAAGCTGAAACTTGTCGGCTTCAAAAGCTTTGTCGAGCCCGCCGAACTGCGGATTGAAACCGGGCTGACCGGCATTGTCGGCCCCAATGGTTGCGGCAAGTCCAATTTGCTTGAGGCAATCAGGTGGGTGATGGGTGAAAGCAGCCCGAAGTCGATGCGCGGTGCGGGCATGGAAGATGTGATCTTCGCTGGCACCGCTTCGCGTCCCGCCCGCGATTTTGCCGAAGTAACGATTTCCGCCGATCGCGAACATGCCGATGCGGCCAATGACGAAGACAGCGAACTCGAGGTAACTCGCCGAATCGAACGCGGTGCTGGGTCTGCCTATCGATCGAATGGCCGCGATGTGCGGGCAAAGGATGTGGCGCTGATTTTTGCCGATGCCGCCACTGGCGCGCATTCACCTGCATTGGTTAGCCAAGGCCGGATTGGCGCTATTGTTTCCGCTAAGCCTCAAGAGCGGCGGCAAATGCTCGAAGAAGCAGCGGGAATTTCGGGCTTGCACGTCCGCCGCAAGGATGCCGAGCAGAAACTGCGCGCCGCCGAAACGAACCTTGCACGGTTGGCTACGATTCTTGCCGATATGGACGCGCGCGCCGGGGCCTTGCGGCGACAAGCTAAACAGGCCGAGCGCTATCGCAAGCTTTCAAAGGAAATCCTGCAAGCCGAAGCGCGGCTGATTTTCGTGCGTTGGCAAGAGGCGAAAGCGGCAGCAGATGTGGCTCGGGCGGAAGCCAATGCGGCGACTGCGGCCGTTGAGCAGGCGAGCGTTAAACAGCGCGAACTAACCGACAAGCAGCAATCCGCGGTGCGCGAACTCGCCGAAGCACGCTCTGTCGCAATGGCCGCGCGCGATGCGGCGAGCGTCCTGTCGAACCGTCTGGTGCAGTTGACAGGCGAGAGCGACCGCATCATCCAGCGGCAGGCAGATTTGTCCGCGCAAGCCGCACGAATGGCCGACGATGGCGCGCGCGAAGGCAAACTGACCCACGATGCAGCTGATGCCCTTGCGCGATTGCAGACGGAAAGTGTGACACTTGCCGCAGAAATCAAGGCGCAGGAGGAGGAACGCCCTGCCCTGATCCGCAATGCCGAAAATGCCGAACGCCAAGTGCGGACAAGCGAAGTCGCTCTCGCCAAAGCCGCCGCCGAGCAGGCACGAGCCGATGCCGAGATTCGTGTCGCCGATGCGGCGCTTGCCAATGCGCGTGCGCGCGCCGAACGCGCCGAGCGAGATGCCGCGCGGTTGGCACAGGAGCAGGAATCGTTAGGTGACGAAGGCAAGTTGCAAGCCGCCAAATCAGATGCACAGCGGACTGTTTCCGAGTTGCAAGCAAAGCTGGAGACCGGATCGGCAGCGATAGAATCTGCCGGTATTCGGCGCAATGAACTGACCGAAAAGCGCGAGGCGGCTCAAAGTGCAATCGCTAGCGCCAAAGCCGAATTGGCTGCCTTGCATTCGGAACAGGCCGCGCTCCAACGGGCGCTCGCCAAGCAAAGTGGCGAACAAGCAATTGATCGTATCAAGGTCGAAACCGGATTCGAACGGGCGCTCGCCGCTGCGCTTGGTGATGACGCGAATGCGGGTATCGGTGGCGCTGCCGGACGGCGGTGGCAGGGTGGAGCGGTAAGCGTCCCGAAAATCGAAGGCACAAGGCTTATCGATCATGTTGAGGCACCGGCAGAATTGCAGGCGCGGTTGTCGCTGGTCCGCGTAGTCGAAAGCGATAATGGCGAGACACTGGGGCCGGGCGAAAGGCTTGTCACGCGCGATGGAAAACTTCGCCGCTGGGACGGATTTGCGGCCGACGACGATGGCGCTACGACCGCCGAACGATTGATCCGTGCAAACCGCTTGGCCGAGTTGGTCGAACTCATTTCTCCGGCCGAATCTGCATTGGCAGAACAGGCAGTAGGGCTCGAGCAGCTTGCGGCGAATATCGCTGCAGCGCAGGACGACCATCGAGCGGCAACAACCGCCCAGCAGGCGATAGAAACCGAATTGAGACAGGCCTTGCGCGCGGCCGACCAAGCCGAGGACACGCTGGCGCGGTCACAAAGCGCCCGGGCAGCATTGGCCGAACGGATTGCTGCGAGCGGCCAGGAGCTGGCGGCAGCAAGGCAAGATCTCGCGAGTGCGGAAACCGCGAAGAACGCGCTGCCCGATGGCTCGCACCATAGCGGTCTGGTCGACAAGCTGACCACCGAAAGCGATGCCGTCCGGCATTTGCTCATGCGCAGCCAGGCCGATCTGTCGTCGCTTGAACAACGCCTTTCGAAGACCCGCGAACGGCGGGCGGTGGCAATGGCGGAAATTCGGGGCTGGCAGGAGCGGGCGGGCGAGGCCGAACGGCGCATTTCAGAGATGAACAAGCGCTCCGCTGAAATCGCCGCCGAGCAGGAGGCGATGGACGGACGGCCAGACATTCTGGCAAGCGAAATCGCGGGGCTGCAAGCCGACAAGGATCAATTGGGCGAGAAATTGGCGCAATTGCAAGTCGCGGAGAGCAACCGCGAGGCTGCGCTCAAATCGCTGGAAACCGAATTGGCCGCCGCCGCCGAAGCGCTCTCGACCGCGCGTGAAGCCCGTGCCGGAGCCGAAGCCCGCGCCGAAAACCAGGACCAACGCCGCATCGAGATGGGCCGCATATCGGGCGAGCGTTTCGAATGCCCGCCGCCGGTATTGCCCGAGAAGCTGGAATTTGACGAAACAGCAGTGGACGACGCTGCGACTGAATCCACGCGGCTTGACCGCTTGCAAAACGAGCGCGAACGTATTGGTCCCGTAAACCTGATCGCCGCCGACGAACTCGCAGAACTCGAAGAGCAACAATCGGCAGGCGTCTCCGAAAGCGAAGAACTCACGCAAGCTATCAACCGTCTGCGCGGTTCCATCGGCAGCCTAAACCGCGAAGGCCGCGCGCGGTTGCTGTCGGCATTTGAAGCGGTCGACCAGCATTTCCGCCGTCTGTTCTCTACCCTTTTCAATGGCGGGCAGGCACATCTGGCGCTGATCGATAGCGACGATCCGTTGGAGGCTGGTCTCGAAATCTTCGCGCAGCCACCGGGCAAGAAACTGCAATCGCTTACGCTGCTGTCGGGCGGGGAACAGGCGTTGACGGCTGTCGCCCTGATCTTCGCGCTGTTCCTTACCAACCCCGCGCCAATCTGCGTCTTGGATGAAGTCGATGCGCCGCTCGACGATGCCAACATCGAACGTTTCTGCGATTTGCTTGATGTGATGACCCGCGAAACAGACACCCGCTATCTAATAGTCACCCACAATGCCGTGACGATGAGCCGGATGCACCGCCTGTTCGGCGTCACGATGGTCGAACAGGGCATTTCGCGGTTGGTCTCGGTTGACCTTGGCGGGGCAGAGGAACTATTGGCGGCGGAATGACACTTCACGGCCCGATTACCAACAGCTTCATTTCGCAGCGGCTTCGGCTCAATTATGTCGATTGGGGAAACCCGGACGCCCCGCCTTTGCTCCTCGTCCACGGCGGACGCGATCATGCGCGTAGTTGGGATTGGGTCGCCGAGGAATTGCGCCATGACTGGCATGTGATTGCACCCGACCTGCGCGGGCATGGGGACAGCGCATGGTCGCCTGATGGCAATTACGAGATGTCGGCTTTTGTCTATGACATCGCGCAGTTGATCCATCAATTGAACCTCGCTCCAGTCAGTATCATCGCGCACTCTATGGGTGGGAATATCGCAACGCGTTATGCCGGGCTGTATCCGGAAAATGTCAAAAAGCTCGTGAACATCGAAGGCCTCGGTCTGTCGCCCGCGATGCAGGCAGAGCGCGATGCGTTAGGTATCCAAAAACGATTTCGGCAGTGGATCGAGGACAAGCGCAACGCCGCAGGTCGCACGCCCAAACGCTATCCCAATATCGAGGCCGCTTATGAGCGGATGAAGACCGAAAATACCTATCTGACCGACGAACAGGCGCGGCACCTAACCGTTCACGGCATCAGCCGGAACGAAGATGGCACCTGGAGCTGGAAATTCGACAATTACCTCAACATCTGGGCCATGTTCGATATGCCGCGTGAGGATTTGCTGGCGCTTTGGCACGCGATTACCTGTCCGGTCCTGATGCTATATGGTGAAAAAAGCTGGGCATCGAACCCCGAAAAAGATGGTCGCATCGAACATTTCTCGACCACCAAAGTCGTCGAATATGAAAATGCCGGGCATTGGCTGCACCATGACCAGTTCGACCGGTTTATGACTGACGTGAAAGCGTTTCTCTAAACAATCATCGATTTCAACGTTTCAACGCGGTCGGCCTCTTCCGCCGGTTTGTCTCGGCGGAGACGAGATATTCGCGGAAAGCGCATCGCAATGCCCGATTTATGGCGCTTGGATTCGTGGACAGCGTCGAACGCGACTTCGAGTACTAGCGATTTTTCGACCTCACGCACCGGGCCGAACCGCGCAACGGTGTTATTGCGAACAAAGCGGTCTAGCCATTTCAGTTCTTCGTCGCTGAACCCCGAATAGGCTTTACCGACCGGCAGTAACGTCCCGTCCTCGCCCCAACAACCAAAGGTATAGTCCGAATAATAAGACGAGCGCTTTCCGCTGCCACGTTGCGCATACATCATCACGCAATCGGCGACCAAAGGGTCGCGTTTCCATTTGTACCAAAGCCCGACCTTGCGGCCCGCCAGATACGGCGCGTCGCGGCGTTTGAGCATCACGCCTTCAATCGCAGCGTCGCGCGAACCCGCTCGGATTTCTCCCAAATGTTCGAAATCACGGGCGTCGATGATTGCCGACATGTCGAAACGGACCGGATCAAGCGGCTCCGCAAAACGCTCCAATCGGTCGCGCCTTGCGGTCCACGGTAAGCCACGCAAATCCTCGGCCCCGTCGAACAAGATGTCATAGAGCCGCACGAAGACCGGATATTCGGCCTGCATCGCGGCGGTCACCGTTTTCCTCCCGAGACGCTGTTGCAGTGCATTGAAACTCCCCGCCTCGCCGCCCTGAACTTCACCGCGCACGAGCAGTTCGCCGTCGACCACACCAATCCCGTCAAACGACGCCGCGATTTCCGGAAAGGCCCCCGATACTTCGTCGCCGCCACGACTGAACAGGCGCGTCTCGCTTCCCGTTGATGCAATCTGGATGCGGATTCCGTCCCATTTCCATTCAGCGACAAAGTCGGCGAGATCGACGGTTCCGCTATCAAGCGGATGCGCAAGCATGAAGGGACGGAAGAAGGCGGTCTCGGAAGGGTCAGGCCGTTCGGTTTTGCCCTCGCCCCAAGCAAACAGCTCTGCAAAAGGCGGGCGAAGCGCGTGCCAGACCTCTTCGACATCATCGACTGATAGGGCAAACGCCTGCGCAAAAGCGGTTTTCGCCAGACGCGCCGAAATGCCCACCCGCATGCCGCCGGTTGCGAGCTTCAGCAGGGCATAGCGGCCATTTGCATCGAGCCGATCCATCAGTTCGGCCAACAACGACGGCGCTTTTGCCCTGCTCACATTGTTTAACAGATCGATAACTTCGCTAACCGTCGAAGGGTTAGCCGTCCCCGCCGGATTGTCTGGCCACATTAGCGCCACCGTCTCGGCAGTATCGCCGACATAGTCGCGGCTCATCCGGAACAGGGCCGGGTCGAACCGTTCATCCGCCATTGCCCGGATCGCAGTTGCCTTAACCGTTGCGATACTCAGCGTTCCTGCCAGCGCTGCCAACGCCCACCCGCGATCAGGGTCAGGCGTCACTCTAAGATAATCCGCAATCAACCTGACCTTGGTGTCGCGCGATCGGGTGTACACGAGCCCGTCAATCAATGCGGCGAACGCTTGCATTACGATTCGTCCTCGTCTTCGCGGCCGACCAGATCGAGCGCGCGAGCTTTCAACTGGTGTAGTTCGCACCACCGCCCAAGCGCATCGGTGCGGCCGTGCGTAATCCAGGTTTCGGTGGGCCGCAATTCAAGCAGGGTGTCAGTCAGTTCGGTCCAATCGGCATGGTCGGATATTACCAGCGGCAATTCTACATTCCTTTGCCGCGCCCGTTGCCGCACACGCATCCATCCCGATGCCATCGCGGTCACCGGTTCGGGCAGCCGTTGCGCCCAGCGGTCGTTAAGCGCCGACGGCGGGGCAACAATGATCGCGCCCTTTAACTCGCCTTTCGCCAACCCTGTTGCCATCGCCAGTTCACCGAGTGGAACACCGTGTGCCTCATACAACTCGCACATTTTCTGCATCGCGCCGTGAATGTAGATCGGCGCGTCGTAACCCGCACGCCGCAGCTCGGCGATCACCCGCTGCGCTTTGCCAAGCGCATAGGCACCGACGACGACGCAGCCTTCCGGATTGGCTTCGCGCGCATCAAGCAATTTCGCAATTTCGCCTTCAATCGGCGGGTGCGCGAAAACCGGTAGACCGAATGTCGCCTCGGTTATCAGCACATCGCAAGGCACCGGTTCAAACAACGCGCAGGTCGGGTCCGCGCGACGTTTGTAATCGCCAGTCACCACCACGCGCTCGCCGGCATGTTCGAGCAATATCTGCGCTGAACCCAAAACATGCCCGGCTGGATGGAAACTGATTTTTACGCCGCTGTCTTCAAACCCTTCGCCATAGGGTACCGGCGTTCCCATTTCCGTGCCGTAGCGCAGCGCCATTATCGCCAGCGTCTCAGGTGTTGCCCACACCGCTCCATGACCGCTGCGCGCATGATCAGCATGGCCGTGCGTCACCAGCGCACGCTCGGCAGGCCGCGACGGGTCAATCCACATATTCGCAGGCTTCACATAAATGCCGTGCGCGTGCGGTTCGATCCAATGTTGGGCGGCGGTTCGGGCGATGGGAAACTCCTGAAGGCAATATGGGACAAGTTGAACAAAAAACCAGCAACTTGTCTGGACGTTCCAATCTTTAGAACATATACAGAACATATGTCGCAAATGCAAATCACCGAAAAGCTCGCTATCCTCGCCGATGCCGCAAAATATGACGCGTCGTGCGCGTCATCGGGGACCGTTAAACGTTCGAGCAACAAATCTGGCGGCATCGGTTCGACCGAGGGTATGGGCATCTGCCACGCTTATGCGCCCGACGGGCGGTGCATATCGCTGCTAAAAATATTACTGACCAATAGTTGCATTTTCGACTGCCATTATTGCATCAATCGCAAAAGCTCGAATGTGCGTCGGGCGAAATTCACCGCGAAGGAAGTCGTCGATCTGACTCTCAATTTCTATAAGCGTAATTATATCGAAGGGTTGTTCCTCTCGTCTGGGATCATCAAAAGCTCTAACTACACGATGGAGCAAATGGTTGAGGTCGCGCGGTCGTTGCGCGAGGATTATGATTTTCGAGGATACATTCATTTGAAAACGATTCCCGATGCCGACCCCGAATTGCTTGAAGCAGCGGGGCGGCATGCTGACCGGTTATCAATAAATGTCGAACTGCCGACGCGCGCCGGACTGGCCGTACTGGCGCCGGAGAAATCGCAAGACCGCATTGAAGGAGCGATGGACGGCCTAAAGACATCCATTCTCGACGGCAAAGATGCGAAGAAGAAATATCGCAATGCGCCGAATTTTGCTCCCGCCGGACAATCGACGCAGATGATCGTGGGAGCGGACGCCGCGACCGACAGCGATATCGTGCGCCGCGCCAATGGCCTTTACGACCAGTTCGGCTTGCGCCGTGTCTATTATTCAGCGTTCAGTCCCATTCCCGATGCAAGCGCGATATTGCCGTTGCAACGCCCGCCATTGATGCGCGAGCACCGGCTGTATCAATCGGATTGGCTGATGCGCTTTTATGGATTTGCGCCGCAAGAAGTGGTCGACGCCGCTGAACCCGACGGCATGTTACCGCTCGATATCGACCCGAAATTGGCTTGGGCATTGAAACACCGCGCGCAATTTCCGGTCGATGTGAACCGCGCACCAAAGGCGATGCTATGGCGCGTGCCGGGGCTTGGCACCAAGGCGGTGCAGTCCATATTGCGCGCCCGGCGCTGGCGGCGCTTGCGGTTGGAGGATGTTGGTCGGCTGACCGTGTCGATTACCAAAATCCGGCCATTCCTGATCGCCGAAGGGTGGAGTCCCGGCGGGCTCACCGACATGGAGCATTTGCGGGCCATGGTCGCGCCCAAGGTTGAACAAATGGAACTATTCGCATGATAATGGCACGGCTTTCGGCGGAGGATGATTTCGATGGCTGGCGAGATCAATGTCGGGGGCTACTGCGTATTGGTGCCAAGTCCGAAAATGTGATCTGGCAGGTGGGCGATACGCGTACCGATTTATTCGCAGCTACTGCGACGCCAACCAAGCCAACCGGCCCAGTAATCGGCGTACCGCCCGAATTCGTCAATCTAGCGCGCAGTGTGATTTGTCATTCGGACCCAAAGCGGTTCGCTTTGCTTTATGCGTTGCTTACCGACATCAAAGCCCAGCAAAGGCGGATGGACGATGCCGCCGACCCTGCGCTGCGAACACTGCACGATATGGCAAAGCATGTGCGCCGCGATATTCACAAGATGCGCGCCTTCGTCCGCTTTCGCCGCGTCGAACAGGACGGAGCGGAGCATTATATCGCGTGGTTCGAGCCCGAGCATCATATCGTGCGCGCCAACGCTGCGTTCTTTGTACGGCGGTTTGCAGGTATCCAGTGGTCGATACTGACGCCGCAACTGTCGGTACATTGGGACCGCCAAACCCTTCATGAGGGCCCAGCAGCGCGCAAGGAAGATGCCCCGAGCGAAGACATAATCGAGGAGCAGTGGAAGACCTATTATGGATCGATCTTCAATCCTGCGCGGTTGAAGGTTAAGGCAATGCTGAAAGAAATGCCGAAGAAATATTGGCACAATATGCCCGAAACCGCGCTCGTGTCGGAGCTCATCCAGTCAGCGCGCAGCCGCGAGGTGGCGATGATCGAAAAAGAAATCGTGCCCGCCGTCGCCGATACCCTTGCTTCGTTAAAAGCCGAAGCAAACAGGTGCCGACGGTGCCCGCTACATGGTCCCGCAACGCAGCTTGTTTTTGGCGAGGGACCGCAAAAGGCGCGCGTGATGTTCGTCGGTGAGCAACCCAGCGATCAGGAGGATTTGGCCGGGACGCCGTTTGTCGGCCCCGCAGGGCAGCTATTCAATGCTGCGCTCGCCGAAGCGGGCGTTGACCGCGCGCAGGCTTACGTCACCAACGCTGTGAAGCATTTCAAATTCAAACCGCAGGGTAAGCGCCGTATTCATGACAAGCCCAATATCGGCGAGATCAACCACTGTCGTTGGTGGCTGAAACGCGAAATCGACTTGGTGCAACCTGAATTGATTGTCTCTCTAGGCACAACCGCGGCGCGCAGCCTGACAGGTCGCAATATCCCCATAAACGCCAATCGCGGGCAGATTTTCGAGAGCCTTGAGGGCGTTCCGGTACTGGTGACAATCCACCCCAGTTTCCTGCTGCGCCTGCCCGATGCCGAGCAAGCGCGTGAAGAGCGTCTCAAATTTATTGCAGATTTGGCAAGCGTGAATGAACGCGTTGGCGAACTTCAGACCGCGGCGAGGTAGAACAACAGGCAAGTCTCTGGCTGCGCGTGAGGTAATTGCATTCCAGCCTGCATTAACGCCGCACCGGTAAAATCCGCACCTGCGCCAGCCAAATCGAGCTGCTCAATTAGCGACGGCGCTTTGACCGCTTGCCACTTCTCCGGCCAGACAAGGCGGAGATGATATTTGCGCTCATGATCCAATCCGGCAAAGCGCAACCGTACGGGCAAGACTTTCGGGTCGCCAGTCATGTAGGCGAAGGAAAACAGCGCCTCTGACTTGTCGCGCGCGACCACGCCAAATGCCAGATGCTGCGGCTCTGTATCGAGCCGGTAGAGGTCGCCGTCATGCAACAAATCACGATGCTTTTTGTGCAACGCAATTGCCCGCTTTAGCTGATCGAGATCGGTCTGCCGCTCGGTAAGCAGGTTGAGTTCCAGCCCCATATGCCCGGTCAACGCAGTAGCGGCGCGCATCGCCATCGACAACCGCCGTCCGGTCACATGGCAATGTGCTGGCCCGACATGGCAGCCAAGAATTTCAGGCGGCAGGAAATAGCTGGCCCCGCGCTGGATATGCTGCCGGTCGAGCGCGTCGTTACTGTCCGATGTCCACACTCTGTCGCTATGTGCCAGTACGCCCATATCGGCGCGCGCGCCGCCCGATGCGCAGCTTTCGATTTCGACATCCGGATGTCCCGCACGGATGCGGTCGAGTAGCGCATAAAGTGCGTGCACCTGCGCTACTGCTTTGGCTTGCCCATCGGCGCCGCCGGGGTGGCTCAAGTCGCGATTCATATCCCATTTGATATAACTGACATCATGGTCGCTGAGGATGGCGTCGATGCGTTCAAACAGATAATCGGCGACTTCAACACGACTGATGTCCAGCGCATATTGCGTGCGGAACGGCACCTGATCGACACC
>JANLSY010000230.1:0-1511 GCA_031362665.1 Sphingomonadales bacterium | reverse complement strand
AGTTGCACGGCGGGCGGCAATGCTGCCTCGCTGCGCGGAACGGTGGTGATAAACAAAGTCGCCTGATCGGAGGCGAGGCGGCAGATGTCGAAATGATGCAGAGCCCCATAGCGGATACCGGCCTGTTTCACGCCCTCCAGATTGGCTTGGAACTGTGTGTCGCGGCCGCGCGCGCCTTCGACGGCTGTAATATAAGCAAAATCAACCCCGGTGGCACCGAGCTTGGTCCATTCCGGCCTGCCATTTGCTTCGCTGACAACGATGCCTTGCACCGGATATTCGTCACGCGATGGTGTCCAGCCGGTCACATACGTCCACACGACATATATGCCCAGCAGCACCGCAAGCGTTACTGCGCCCGCGCGAATATAGCGGCTTTGTCCCCCAGCCATGCGACCCTTGATGCTCCCGAATCAGAAAATTGCCCCGGGTCTCTTTAACCCTTGATGTGCAACACGCAAATCAGCGTGAACAGGCGACGGGCGGTGGCGAAGTCGGTTTCGACTTTTCCGTCGAGTCGCTCGATTAACAACTCGGCGGCTTCATTATGCACCCCGCGCCGCGCCATATCTATGGTTTCGATTTCAGCGGCGCTGGCTTTGCGGATAGCCTGATAGTAACTGTCGCAAATCGCGAAATAATCCTTCACCACGCGGCGGAAGCGGCCTAATCCAAGGACCAGAATCTCGTAAGGCGCGCCATCTTCGCGGCGTATGTCGAGGATCAGACGGCCTTCCTCGACGCTAATGTTCAAATGGAAAGGCCCGGCGTAGTCATCGCCCATGTCGCGCAGCGGCTTGAAGAAGTTTTCCTCGATGAGATCGAAAATTGCGACGCGCCGCTCCTGCTCGATATCGGCATTGCGCCGCAGGATCGTGGCTTCGTCGAGTTCGACCTTCGAGATGCGATAATCGCCCATGCTATTGTGTTAGCTTGCGATAATCGTTTGTCCACAGTGCTGTCCCCGATTCTATTTTTCAGCCCCCTTGCGCCGACCTTCATGCTAAAGGATAGGGCATCATGGCCGAACCAATCAGACTAGCAGCTGCGAATGAAGCAGAACCCCAACGCCTGCCGCGCAATATCGAGGCGGAGGCCGCGTTTTTGGGTGCGATTCTGATCGACAACCGGATTATCGAGGATGTCTCGATCAAGCTGCAGCCCGACCATTTTTTCGAGCCGCTGCACGGCCGTGTCTATGAGCAAATACTCCGCCTGATCGACCGCAACATGCTGGTGACGCCGGTCACGCTGAAGCCGTTTTTCGAGGCCGACGAATCGATGCGCGAACTCGGCGGTCCGGGTAATCTGGTGAAGCTGACTGCGGACGGTGCGGGCCTGATCGGCGCGCGCGATTTTGCCCAGCAGATTTACGATCTGGCATTGCTGCGCGAATTGGTGACAGTTGGCCGGACGCTCGTAGATAATGCGCTCGACACGAGCGAAAGCGTCGATCCAAAGGGCCAAATCGAGGCAGCCGAAAGCGCGTTGTATAAGGTCGCCGAAGGCGA
>JANLSY010000204.1:0-11063 GCA_031362665.1 Sphingomonadales bacterium | reverse complement strand
ACCCGTCGCGAACTGGAATTGATGAAGGACGTCGTCGACAAAGCCGCAGAGGCCGTTTTCGCCGAACAGGGCAAGCGCATCGAATATCTGGTCGGGACGATGATCGAACTCCCGCGCGCCGCGTTGATGGCGGATGAAATTGCCGAAGTCGGCAGCTTCTTCAGCTTCGGGACGAACGACCTCACGCAAACCACATTGGGCGTTTCCCGCGACGACGCCGCCCGGTTCCTGACGCATTATGTCGACAAGGGCATTTACGCCCGCGACCCGTTCGTCAGCATCGACGTCGAAGGCGTCGGCCAGCTGATCGAAATCGCTGTGACCAAAGGCCGCGCGACCCGGCCCGACATCAAACTCGGCATCTGCGGCGAACATGGCGGCGACCCGGCATCAATTGCGTTCTGCGAGAAAGTCGGCCTCGATTATGTCAGCGCCTCGCCCTACCGCGTGCCAATCGCGCGGCTGGCGGCGGCGCAGGCGGCGCTTGCCAAGGCTTAGACAACGTGGCTAGTCTCTCTTTGGGGAGAGGCACATGAAATCCTGGCATCGATACGCCATCTGCATCACGCTTGGCCTGATTGGCGGCGCGGCATATGCCGTGCATCAGGTGCGCGGCGGAATGTCGGACGGCATGATTTCCAACGGGTCCTGGACTACAGGGAAAAGCTTTGGCACGACCGATGCTACTACGCTCACCCGCGCAAAAGTCGCATTGTCCGGCTTGCTTGCCTTGCCTGCCAAGGAAGCAATGTATTTCACCGCAAAGGTCGATAGTGATGGCAAATCGCTCGACGGCGATTGCACCTATCTGGTCAGCGGCGGCAAGCTCGAAGGCCGTTGGTGGAGCGTGACATTATATGAGGGCGAAGGCTGGCTGGTAAAGAACGTTGCCAACCGCTGGTCGATCCCCGCGCATGCCGCAGTCCAGAATGAGAGCGGGCAATGGTCATTCATTGTCTCGCCCACTGAACAGCCCAGTGCATGGCTGCCAACCGGCGGCGTCAAGGCATTCGACTTGACGTTGCGGCTGTATCACCCGTCGGCGGCGACGATAGCCGATCCCGCAAAGGCGTCGCTACCGACAATCAAACGGCAGGGGTGCAAATGATGCGGCGCTGGCTCATTCCTGTCCTAATCGGGCTTGTTATCGGATTTGGCGCGTATCAGACCACATTGCTGGCAACGCCTTATGTCCTGATGAATGCTGCGATGAAAAAGATCGGATCACGCGGCCCGGAGAACCAGTTTGCGTTTGGAGAAATGGCAACGGCGGACAACCAGCCAATCGTGCGGCCCAGCCCCGATCTGTCTTATTCGACCTGCGTGTTCGATGTGTCTAACGGTCCGGTGCTTATCGACGTCGCGCCGGTGCCTGACCATTATTGGTCGGTCAGCATTTTCGACGCGCGTACCGATGTTGCCGCCGTGCGCAGCGACCGCGATACAGGCGGAAAGCCAGCGCGGCTCCGGCTCATTCATTGGCAGCCAAATATGAAAGTCAAACTTCTAATCGGTTACGAAGATGTACTACTTAGACACGACCGCGGCATCGCGCTCATCCGTGTTTTGCTCGCCAACCCGGACGAATTTTCGGCCATCGATGCCATCCGCCGGAAATCGACGTGCAAGCAGGTCTGACGGTCAAATTAGGTGTTGCACATGGGGGGTGACGTGCCTATTAGCCGCCTTCCAGTGCACCCGTAGCTCAGCTGGATAGAGCATCAGACTACGAATCTGAGGGCCGGGCGTTCGAATCGCTCCGGGTGCACCACTTTCCTCTCTCCATCGAGAGACGCTTTCAAAATGACCGATAAGACCAAATTCGCCATCGTCCTTCTGTCCGGTGGACTCGACTCTATGGTTGTCGCGGGACTGGCGCGCGAGGCGGGGTATGCGCTGATTGCGCTGACCATCGACTATAACCAGCGCCACCGGATCGAGCTACAATCTGCCGCTACCATTGCCGCGCACCTGGGCGCGGTCGAACATATCATCCTGCCGCTCGACCTTACGCGATTTGGCGGATCGGCGCTGACGGCGGATATTGATGTACCCAAGGAAGGCGTAGAGGAGAACGCTATTCCCGTGACCTATGTGCCGGCGCGCAATACTATATTCCTGTCACTTTGCCTTGGGTTGGCAGAGGCACGCGGCGCCCGCGATTTGTGGATCGGCGTGAATGCACTCGATTATTCGGGCTATCCCGATTGCCGCCCGGATTTCATTCGCTCGTTCGAGGCTATGGCGAACTTGGCAACGAAAGCGGGTGTCGAGGGTGACGGTTTCACCGTCCATACGCCGCTACTTCATATGAGCAAGGCCGACATCGCTACCGAAGCCGTCCGGCTCGGCCTCGATGCGGGGATGAGTTGGTCCTGCTATGACCCCAGTCCCGACAACAAGGCGTGCGGCCGCTGCGACAGTTGCCGCCTGCGCGCCAAGGGTTTTGCTGATGCGGGGTTGGTCGACCCGACCGTCTACGCATGAGCTACGCCGTCAAAGAGATTTTCCTGACATTGCAGGGTGAGGGCGTCCACGCCGGACGGCGCGCGGTGTTCCTGCGTTTTGCCGGATGCAATCTTTGGACAGGGCGTGAGGAGGACCGCGCCACTGCAGTTTGTCAGTTCTGCGATACTGATTTTGTCGGCATGGATGGAACAGAAGGCGGGCGTTATGATGCTGGGGCATTGGCAGCCAAGGTCACCGAACTGTGGGGCGATGGCGCTGACAACCGCTATGTCGTGATGACTGGCGGTGAACCCATGTTGCAGGTTGATGATGCGATCGTTGATGCGCTCCATGCGAACGGTTTCACCATCGCCATCGAAAGCAATGGCACTTTGCCGGTGCACCCCCGTATCGACTGGGTATGCATCAGCCCTAAGGCAGGATCCGAGACCGCCCAACGAAGCGGCGATGAACTGAAGCTCGTCTGGCCGCAACCCGGCAGTGATACTAAGTTGATGGAAGGCTGGAATTTCCAAAACTACTTGATCCAGCCGATGGATAGCGGCGATGAGTCGCTCAACCGCGCCAATATCGAAGCCGCGACCGCGTTCGTCAACGCTAACCCCAAATGGCGCTTGTCCTTGCAAAATCACAAGATTTTGGGGCTTCCCTGAGATTTGGTAAATCCGCTTGAATCCCTGCACATATGGTGACAGTCTCGTTACCGGAGAGTCAGGGGAGAGTGAATATGGCCAGAGCCCAACATGCGGTTCATACCCGCGCCCACAAAAGCTACACAAAGCGGATCAGCGACCATGTCGCGACGGCATTGGTGGTGTACACGTTGATGCTAATTTTCGTGACTTCGCCCGCGATGGAATCGAGCGGAACATCGATCCTTCCCTATTTTATGCTCGTTGTTTTTGTTGCCATGGTTATCCCTGCTTGCCGCAATATGGAGCGTCGCTGGAAAGCATTGGAAGCAGGCGGTTCTGGCGATGATACGCTCGAAACTCAATTCGGGTTCGACCGCGTGAAATTGTGGGTAGCAGCGCTCGGTATTCCAGTGGCTCTGGCGGTTCTATTTACCGTTTTCTGAAACGCCAACCGATTGACCCTTTTCTGACCCGCGCCTAAGCGGGTGAGATGTTAAAGCCACAAGAAGCGCTTGATCGCGCACAAAATCTCGTATCGCAAGCTATCAAGGCAGGAGCCGATGCCGCCGACGCCGTCTATGTCTGCAACGCGTCGACAGAAGTGCAAGTACGTCTCGGCGCGCTTGAAGATGTAGCGCGATCGGAAGGCGAAGATATCGGATTGCGGGTGTTTGTCGGACAGCGGTCCGCGACGATTTCCTCATCCAACATGAACCCTGCGATATTGGCCGGATTGGTCACGCGCGCTATCGATATGGCGAAGGAAGCGCCAGAGGATCAATATGCGGGCCTTGCGCCACAGGATCGCCTGTTGAAGGGCGAACTCCCCGACCTCGACGCCGATGATTTCAAAGATCCGGATCCGGCCGAATTGAGGGCAGCAGCGCTCGAATGCGAGGATGCGGCGCGGGCGATTTCCGGGGTGACCAACAGCGAAGGCGCAGGGGCCAGTGCAGGCCGCTCTATCTTTGCGCTCGCGACAAGCCACGGTTTTGCAGGCGTCAAATCTGCTTCCGGCTATGGTATTTCGGCGAGCGTGCTGGCGGGTGAAGGCGACGCCAAAGAGCGTGATTATGACTGGCGCTCGGCGCGGCATTATGCCGACCTTGAAAGCCCGGCTGCCATCGGCAAACGCGCAGGCGAACGTGCGGTCAAGCGCGTCAATCCAGGCACCATCAAAAGCGGGCAGATGCCGCTCATATTTGACCCCCGCATCGGCAGTTCATTCGTCGGTCATTTGCTTGGCGCGATTTCGGGGTCGGCGGTTGCACGCAAGACGAGCTTTCTGCTCGATTCTCTTGATACGCAATTGTTCGACAGCAGCATCTCAATTATCGACGACCCGCACCGCAAGCGGGGCCTTGGTTCAAAGGCTTTCGACGGTGAGGGACTTCCCACCGCGCGCCGTTCGATAATCGACAAGGGCGTGCTTACCGGCTGGCTGATGGAGAGCGCATCGGCGCGGCAATTGGGACTTCAACCGACCGGCCATGCGAGCCGCGGTGTCAGCGGTGCGCCGGGGGTCAGCCCCTCGAATCTGCATCTGGAAGGTGGCACATTGACGCCGGCAGAACTGATGGCGGACATCAAGCATGGCATTTATATTCACGAGCTGGCGGGGCAGGGGGTCAATCCGGTAACTGGAGACTATAGCCGTGGCGCCGCTGGGTTCGTGATCATCGACGGCGAAATTGCAAGTCCCGTGAGCGAGTTTACTATTGCGGGAAATCTCAAGGATATGTTCGCCGCGATGACCGCTGCCAATGACCTCGAATTCATCCGCAGCAATAACGTACCGACGCTGCGGATCGACGGCATGATGATCGCGGGTGCCTGAGCGGCTGCTTGACCGCAACGCAGTAATCGCTGCCACGCAAGAGGCCGCGGCGCTGGCTTTCAACAGTTGGCGCGATGGCGCGGCGCCCGACACGAGGGTCTGGGAAAAGAGCAAGAACAATCCGGTGAGCGACATCGATATGGCAGTCGATGCGCTGCTGACCGAGCGGTTGCGTGGCATATTGCCCGAGGCGGCGTGGCTGTCCGAGGAAACCGTCGACGATCCGGCGCGGCTTGATGCGCGGCTGCTGTGGCTCGTCGATCCCATCGACGGCACCCGCGACTATGTGCACGGACGTAGCGGTTGGTGCGTTTCGGTGGCGCTGGTCGCCGACGGTCAGCCGGTGTTTGCAGTGATGGCTGCGCCTGCCCAAGGTAAATTATGGGTCGCCGCAAGCAGTGAAGGCGTTACCTGCAACGGGGAAAAACTGACCGGCAGCATTCGGCAAGATTTCCCCGGATCGCGTGTTCCGGCAGACGATCTACCCAAACTCGACCTTGACCTTGTCACGGTCGAAAAGCCCAATAGTATCGCGATGCGGATGACGATGGTCGCGTGCGACCGCGCCGACCTCGTGGCGACTTTGCGGTGGGGGAGTGAATGGGACATTGCTGCGGCGCATCTGGTTGCGCAGGAAGCCGGCGCAGTGGTGAGCGATGCTTTGGGAAAACCGATCATCTATAACAAACGCGATCCTTTGGACTTTGGCCTGATTTGTTGCGCGCCTGACATTCATGACGCGGCTGTCGAGCGGCTGGCCGGACGTGCGGCTAAGTTGCTGAGCGAGGCCTAGTCCACAGGCTGTCGCGCTCCATATCGCGCGGGTTATTGGCGACGGCATCGACAAATGCTTTTCTTACCCAGCGAAATTTTTCCGGGCGGCTGGTGAATATACGCTGGTCCCACGCATGCTCGCCAGCGCTTCGCACCTTGCGGGCAATTTCGCCATATATCCCCGCCGCCGACAGAACCGCCCACCGAGCGCGAAGGGGCAAAGCAGCTGCACCTACCCGCGCCGATGCCTCATATTGCTCCGCCTCATCGGCCAACCAGCGACCCATCAATGCAAGCTTCTTACGGTTATGCGGCTTCATGTGCTCACCGGGACCGATGTCGAGTGTGGCGAGCCAGTCATCGGGCAGATAGCAGCGGCCCGCCGCGTCGTCCTCGGCAATGTCGCGCGCGATATTGGCGAGCTGGAAGGCAAGACCGAGGTCGCAGGCGCGATCAAGCGTCGCGTCGTCGTCTGGCGAAACGCCCATCACCACCGCCATCATAACGCCCACCGCTCCGGCGACATGGTAGCAATAGCGGTAAAGATCGCTTTCTCGGCGCGGATGCCAGTCGGCAGCATCGAGGGCAAAGCCCTCGATAACATCGTCCGCCATTTTATTTGTCAGCCCGCATTCGCGTGCGACGACACTAAGGCAATCGAAGGCTGGTTCGCCGGTTGGCATACCTGCTAACGCTTTCGCGGTCAGCTCGCGGATAATGGCCAATCGCGCTTGCGGGTCTTCGACCGCCTCCATCGCGCCGCCATGATCCTGCCCGTCGGCCATATCATCGCATTTGCGGCACCAAGCATACAGCAGCCACACCCGCTCGCGCGTGGTTTTGTCGAACAGGCGGCTGGCAAAACGGAACGATTTCGACCCACGCGCGATGCTTTCCTGTGCGAAAGCTACCAGCGCAGCGCGGTCACTCACAAATCATCCGCCTTCATCTGGAAGATATTCTTGTGCGGGACATAGGCCGTCATTTTGTCGAGCAGCCCGTCGAGCGTGTCATCGACAATCATGATTCCGGCATGTTGCGGCCGGATGAAGCCCACATCGATCATGTTTTGGTTGAAGGCAATAAGTTGATCGTAGAAACCTGCGACGTTCAACACACCCACCGGTTTGCTGTGATAGCCAAGCTGTGACCAGCTAATCGCTTCCCACAATTCGTCCATCGTGCCAACGCCGCCGGGGATAGTGATGAAGCCATCGGACAGGTCGGTAAAACGGGCTTTGCGCTCGTGCATACCCGAAACGACATGCAATTCAGTACAGCCTTTATGTGCGACTTCAGCGCCAACGAGAGCTTCGGGGATGATGCCGATAACTTCGCCGCCGGCTTCCAGTGCCGCATCTGCCACTGCGCCCATCAGACCCAACCGTCCGCCGCCATACACAACGCCGACACCCCGTTTAGCGAGCGCCCGGCCAACCTCTGCCGCCACCATGATGTAAATCGGATTTTCAGGCGTTGCGGATCCGCAATAGACGGCGATGCGCTTCAAGCCATTTCCTCCAGCATCAGCGCAGCCGTCGCTTTCGCACTGCCAACCACACCCGGAATGCCTGCGCCAGGATGGGTTCCTGCACCAACGAAATACAGATTCGGTATGGCATCGTCGCGGTTGTGCGCGCGGAAAAACGCGCTTTGCCACAGCACGGGTTCAAGGCTGAATGCGCTGCCCAGATGCGCAGACAGGTCGCGGCCGAAATCGGCTGGCGTGTAATGGAACTGCGTCATGATTCGCGACCGGATGTCGGGGATCAAACGCCTCTCCAGTTCGTCGAGGATGCGCTCCTTCAGCGCCTCGCCAACATCGCCATCCCAATCGAGCGGTGCCTTGCCCATATGCGCGACCGGCGCGAGCACGTAGAAGGTCGAGCAACCTTCTGGCGCCAATGACGGGTCGGTTACGGTTGGGTGGTGCAGGTAAAGCGAGAAGTCCTTCGGCAATATCCCGTTCTTGTAGATATCGTCGAGCAACCCTTTGTAGCGCGGGCCGAACAGGATCATATGGTGCGGAATACCCGGCCACGTACCCTTGATGCCCAAATGCAGCACGAACAGAGATGGCGACCAGCTCTTGCGGTTGAGCGATTTCGCCGCCCGCTCGCCGCGTTTGTTGCTGGTCAGCAAGTCCTTGTAGGTGTGCATCAGGTCGCCATTCGAGGCGGCGACATCGCAGTCCATCCGCCAGCCCGATTTGGTGCGAACGCCGATGACTTTGTCGCCGCGCGTTTCGATTTCTGCGACAGCATCACCCAAGCGCACAGTGCCGCCCAATCTCTCGAAATGCGTGACCATCGCCGCGACCAGCCGGTTGGTGCCGCCCTTGGCAAACCACACGCCACCCTCTTTTTCGATGGTGTGGATTAACGCATAAATCGCGCTGGTGCTCATCGGATTGCCGCCAACGAGCAATGTGTGGAACGACAGCGCCTCGCGTAGTTTTTCATCTTTCACGTACGACGAAACAATCGAATAAACCGAGCGCCATGCTTGATATTTCATCAAGGCAGGCGCTGCTTTTATCATCGACGCGAAGTCGAGAAACGCGACCGAGCCGAGCTTTTGATAGCCTTCCTTGAACACGCCTTTCGAATATTCGAGGAACTTGCGATAACCCTCGACATCGTCCGGGTTCAGCTTTTCGATCTCTGCCTTCAGGCCGACACTATCGTTCGAATAATCGAAATTCGTACCGTCCGCCCAATTGAGCCGGTAGAACGGAAACACCGGCATCAACTCGATATCGTCGGCCATCTTGTGCCCGGACAGCGCCCACAGTTCCTCGAGACAAGGCGGATCAGTAATAACCGTCGGTCCGCCGTCAAAGGTGAAGCCGTCCTTCTCCCAATAATAGCCGCGCCCGCCCGGTTTATCGCGCGCTTCGATAATGGTGGTCGCAACGCCCGCCGATTGCAGCCTTATGGCCAAGGCCAGACCACCAAAACCGGCACCGATAATCGCCGCTGTCTTTGTCATTTCTTTTTGCTCCGGATCGCGGTGATGGCTTTCCCGATGGGAATGGGCGGCTTGCCAGACAATATGCGCGCCTTGTCACCGCCGGTCGTATTCCCCGCATAGAAGCGTTCAATCAATCCGGGCTTTAGCCTGTAGAAACGTTCGAGTATCTTGTAACGGTCGCTGGTGTCGGCGCCGCGGAACAGCATGCGATTGAGCATCCGATAGAATTTGCCGTTCTGCCAATGCTCCTGCGCACGTTGCCGCATCAGCATGTTGAGCTTGTCGCCGTCGAGGTCGGGCTGTTCGGCAATGAAGATCGCGTTGCGCACCGCGTCGGGGAGCGAATAGCTCGTCACTGCTTGAAAGAAAGCCCCGCGTGCGCCAGCCTTCGCCGTCCGTCCACTGCCGCTCGCCCAATAGCTTTCGAGGTCGCCGCCCATCACAACGGGCAACACGCCATTTTCCTCACGCAAAACCCGTTCGACCTTCCAGCCCTTTGTGTCGGCATATTCCGCCAGCCGCTGGCGATACCGGCGCGGGTCGTGGTCGGGTTTGTCGCTATAATAAGTGTCTTCGACAAATATCTTGTCCATGCCAAAGGGCAGGACATAGACAAAGCGATAGCCGTCAAATTGCTCGACCGTCGCGTCCATGACGATGGGCTTGGTCAGATTATGCGGTTCGGACAATTGCATCAATTGGCCGGTAAACTTCTGCCAGCCGCAATCGAGATGGTTGAGGTCACCGCCACCGCGCGCGTCTATCACACCGCCTGCGTTGATGCGCTGCGCGCCGTCGAGCACTACCAGTCGAGGTGATACTGATTTGACTTCGCGCCCCAGCATCAGCGCGGAAGCAGGGAGATTGTTGCGCAACACCCAGTCAAGCCGTTCTGACTCTATGGTGTAATAGATATTGTCTAATTCGCGGGCGTGAGCAGGGAAACGTACTTCATATCCGGACCAGCCATAGGTAACGAGTGGCGCGGTGAGCCAGCGATGCTCCGGCAATATGTCAGTGGCAAAATAGCTCCAGATATGATTGCCGCCAAAACTTTCGCCCTGCTCGATCAGCACGATCTTGAGTTCAGGGCGGAGGCGTGCCACGGCGAGCGCAATCAGCCCGCCGGCAAGACCGCCACCGACAATCGCCAGATCGCATTTGAAGTTTTCGCGGGAAGCGTTCATCGGCCCGCCCTAGCGCAGGCATTTTGCAAGGGAAAGCCTTGTCCCAAGGAAATACACAGCTTTCTGGACGGTTGACAAATTTGTGGGGACAGGGGAGCAAAGCAATATGGCGCACAAGGCAAAAGTAATTGCAATTTACAGCCTGAAAGGTGGTGTAGGCAAAACCACGCTGACGGTTAATCTCGCGGCGGAGGCTGCACTGCGGCGTGACAAAAAGACGCTGCTTTGGGACTTGGACCCGCAATCGGCAGCGAGTTTTATCTTGGGGCATGAGCCGGAGAAAAAGCCAAAGGCACGCTCGGTGTTCGAACGCGATATTGAGCCTGATACGCTGATAACCAAGACCGCTATTGCCAATCTCGATCTGCTCCCCGCCGACATATCGCTGCGCGGCCTCGACGGCTTTCTGGCATCAATCGGCAAGAAAAAGCGGTTGGCGAAACTCGTCGAAACCATCAGTGGCAAATATGACCGGATATTTCTCGACTGCCCGCCGGGCCTCACCGAAACCAGCGAGCAGATGATGCGCGCCGCCGATATCATCATTGTGCCGGTAATCCCGTCGCCGCTGTCGCAACGCGCGCTGGACGATGTGGTTGCGCATTTGAAGGAACATCACAAAGGCCATGCGCCCTTGTTGCCAGTCTTCTCGATGGTCGACCGCAGGCGCAACCTGCACCTTACCGCGACCTCAGCCAACCCCGACTGGCCGCGTATCCCGATGGCGAGCGCGGTCGAGCAGATGGCAGTCCACCGCTCACCGGTGGGGGTCTTTGCGCACCGCTCGCCTGCAGGCGAAGCTTTTCATATGCTATCGGGCGCGATCGAGCGTAAGCTTTCCAAAGCGAAGGACTGACGTTCGCTAACGGGGAGGGTTTATGCGGAAAAAATGGTTGTGGGCGACGCTTGGCGTAGCGTTGGTCGCGGGCAGTATCGCTTATGTGAAGCGCGACGCGATTGCCATGAACCTTATCCAGCGCGGGGCCGATGCCGCGATGACGCGGAATGTCATGGCCGATTTGCCGCGAAATGAACTTCACGTCGGCTTTTGTGGCACAGGCTCGCCGCTCCCCAGCCGCGACCGCGCAGCCGCCTGCACCGTTGTGATTGCCGACGGGAAACTGTTCGTTTTCGATATGGGTGGGGGATCGGGTAATAATCTGACGATGATGGGCCTGCCGCTCGATA
>JANLSY010000392.1:0-7061 GCA_031362665.1 Sphingomonadales bacterium | reverse complement strand
GAAGCGGGTGCCGATGAATATGTCACCAAGCCATTCACTGCCGAATCGCTGCGCGCCAAGCTGGAGCGCATCGGCGCAGTCTGAGCCAAACTATTCGGCTTCCTCGCCTTTCGGGTAATGCCCTCGTTTGACCAAGGTCTGCGCCACTCCCACCGCGATCATCAGAACACTGAAATAGTACAGATACCATATGGCGACGCTTGTCATTTGGGAGTCTGCTAGCGGCCCCAAGCGCGCAAAGATTAGCAAATCGGATATTACGAACAGCACCGCGCCGGTGCCTACTCGGTAGCGGGGGAAATTGCTGCTCCACGCCATCGCCGCCATCGCGGCGAGAATGACGCTATAGGCGGCAACTTGGATGCCCTCCTCTGCCGTCGGCGGCAAGCCATAAGCAATTACCGGCGTAAGCACAAAAATCGCTACCGCGAGCAGTTTTTGGCTAAATGTCGGCCCTACCCGGCGGTGACGGAAATACAGCCAGATTGCGACCAGATGGCCTGCCGCAAAAGCCACCGCACCTGCAATCATGCTCAATTCGATCAGGCCGTCGCCAAGTGCATAAAAGGCCAGCATCATTGCCAGTGGAATGAATTCGCCCTCATGGTGACGGCGCAGTGCAAACGGAACCAGCAGGCCTACCGCAGCCATTTTCCAGATAATCGCAAAGAAACCGCCCTCGATCGGTAGCAGCAACCATGTCACAGGAAAGCTTAGCCCCGCGAGCAAGCTGGCAAACAGCCACGGTCGTTTATGCGCGAGATCCTGCCCCATCGCGGTCAGCCTTCCGCCAAACAGCCGCGCAAGACAAGCGGAATATAGCCGATCATGCCGTCTGCAGTGAGTCCCGGGCCGCAGCGCACGCCGATATCGCCGTGGAGCCATACGCCGATACACGCGGCGTCGAAGGCAGGGATTCCTTGGGCGAGCAGGCCGCAGATGAGACCGGTCAGCACGTCGCCTGATCCTGCGGTTGCAAGCCAAGGCGAGGCGTGGCGGTTGGCGGCAAGGCGACCGTCGGGGGTGGCGATAAGCGTCTTCGGACCCTTGAGGAGAACTACGGATCCGGACCTTTTTGCGGCCAGTAAGGTTGACTGCGGCCGGTCGTCGAGCTTGATATCCGGAAACAGTCGCGCGAATTCTCCCGCGTGCGGTGTCATGACGTCACTAGCACGCAGATACTTGAAAAGCCTTGTAGAATCACTCTCAAACGCGCCAATTGCATCGGCATCGAGCACGGTAGGAATGCCGCGATCCAGCATTTGGCAGACGGTATCAGCGATGTCCTTACCTGCCCCCGGCCCAATCGCCAGCGCGGTCACGCGGTCGTCAATCACGCTCAACTCTGCGTCCGCTTCACGCAACATGATTGCGGTCACATGCGCAGATTGTTCTGTTAGGGCGGCACGCTCACCGATAATCGTCACCAGCCCTGCGCCGACCGCTAGCGCCGCTTGCGCCGACAAACGTGATGCACCCGTTTTAAGCGGCGGTCCGCTCCACACCATCGCATGGCCCCGGCTATATTTATGCGCCTGTTCATCGGGTGCTGTCAGTCCGGGCCGCAAAATCGTCCCGTCATCGGCGAGTTTCAATGTAAAGGCCATTTGCTACTCCTGCCGCTTTTACCTGTGCAGAGCCATGCTTTTTTGATAGCCGCGCGCGGATGAGCAAATCCTACGACGTACATATCATCGGTGGCGGCCTTGCAGGATGCGAGGCAGCGTGGCAGCTTGCGCGGCGCGGTTTTTGCGTAAGACTGTCGGAAATGCGCGGATCTGGCGATATGACGCCGGCGCATCAGACCGATGGTTTGGCGGAACTGGTCTGCTCGAACAGCTTCCGTTCCGATGACGCCGAAAACAACGCGGTCGGCCTGCTCCATCAGGAAATGCGCGAGTTGGATTCGCTTATTATGCAGGCTGCCGAGGTTGCCAAAGTGCCTGCCGGTTCTGCACTTGCAGTAGATCGCGATATTTTCTCCGAAACCGTTTCAAAGCACCTGCAAGATAACGATAATATCGAAATTGTTCGCGAACGAATTGACATAGTCCCTACCGATGGACACGTTATCATCGCGACCGGCCCACTCACAGCCGCCAGCCTTGCGGAAAGCATCATGGCCAAAACCGGCGAAGACCGCCTAGCCTTTTTTGATGCCATTGCACCGATTGTCTATCACGACAGCATCGACATGGACATCGCATGGTATGCATCGCGCTGGGACAAGGGTGAAGGCAAGGATTATATCAACTGCCCGATGGACGAAGCGCAATATCGCGCGTTTCACCAAGGCCTTCTCGACGCCGAAAAGACCGAGTTCAAAGAATGGGAAACGAACACGCCATATTTCGAAGGCTGCATGCCAATCGAAGTAATGGCATCGCGCGGCCTTGATACACTGCGTTTCGGCCCAATGAAGCCAGTAGGCCTCGACAACCCGAGGACCGGTCGCTGGGCACATGCAGTGGTGCAGCTACGCCAGGATAACAAACAGGGCAGTATCTGGAACATGGTCGGTTTCCAGACCAAGATGAAGCATGCTGCACAGGTCGAACTGTTCCGGACAATTCCAGGGCTAGAAAAGGCCGAATTCGCAAGGCTTGGCGGGCTTCATCGCAACACCTTCATACGCTCGCCGCTATTGCTTGATCGCCAACTGCGGTTGAAGTCGTCGCCGAATGTCCGGTTCGCTGGACAAATTACCGGTTGCGAAGGCTATGTCGAAAGCAGCGCGGTAGGCCTTATCGCTGGCATCATGACAGCTGCTGAACTCACCGGACGCGAAATCTCGCAACCGCCCGGTACAACGGCGCTTGGTGCGCTACTAGGCCATATCACAGGCGATGCGCATGCCGAAGACTATCAACCAATGAACATCAATTTCGGCTTGTTCGCACCACTAGAGGACAATGTTCACAAAAAATCCCGCAAGGCGGCAATGACAGGCCGCGCACGCGCCGATTTGGCAGACTGGTTTGCAAGCCAACACGTCGCAGTTTAACAGCGGCATCCCGGCTTGGCAGACACTTTGGGCCGCGTTGCGACGAACTCCTTGCGGGTCAAAAGCTTGTCCTTATTCGCATCCGCGCCCGCAAAACGCTCGCCCGTAGCTACCGCCCATTCTTCGAACGTCAGCAAATTATTGCCGTCCGTATCGAGCGCCTTGAATGCCTTGGTCCGGCTGCCCATCATTTCGATTCTTGAAATCAACTCGTCACGGTTGCGGTCGTAGCGGTTGAAACGCACTTCCTCGCGGCTGGCCTTTGGCGCTTCGGGTGGGGTCGGCGGCGCGGGACCAAATGCGGGAGCGTCGGCCCCTGCCTCGGGCAAAATGTCCGGTAATTGGGCGGGGGGCGGTGCGGCAGGAATCGTATTTTCCTGATAAGCCTGTGTCTGCCATAACCACAATCCCGCGGCCGCCAGCAACAGCGCCCCTATTCCACCCGCCAGAAATCGCCGCATCAACGTGCTCCCAGCGTCTATCTCCACCCTAGATGACGTCGCACCGATGTGCCCCGAAAATTACCGCCCCGTCAAGGCATGCCAGATCAGTCGCAGGCCGGAAACGCCCGTTACCGACATTGCGAGGATAGTGAGTGGCCGAAATATTCTCTTTCGTGGCAAAGCAGGACGGCTAAACTGGCTGACCGCGGCCCTCTCGCCAAAACGGAGCCGCAAATCATCCATCGCCCATTGTCTTGCGAGGGATTCGGGATATTCCGTTAGAGCGACCATTCGCGCATAGCTGCTGAACACCGCTGCTCCCCTTGCTGATCCAAATTTATCGATCGTCGGCTCCAGCCAATATTCCTCGACGACAAGATACTCCCAAGCATCGACAAGGCTGATGGCTGCCGATGTAAGGGTCGGGTCGTTCATTGCAAAAATGCTGGAAAGATAGGGTTCGCCTTTTGGCCTATTGTGCATATCAGCCGACAACGCGTCACGCCACCACGCCAGTTTCATCTGGCCGATGAGCGGTTCGTTCGCATTCCCCACTATGGCGGCGAGGCGCGCATCGAATCGCAGCAAGAGCGAAAATGCCGACCGGATACGTTCAGGTGCATAGACGATAGCTAGCCGTGCTGGCGGTGTCAGGTCGTCATTGGCATAATCCATTTAACCACTCCTGACGTATTTCCCAGCAAATTCAAGGTTAACCACCCGGTAACTCTGTTCCTTCAAAGAGCGATAACCACGCAGCCCTTATGCGGGCAGTAGAAATTTATCTGTGGAACAGGGGAACGCCACAATGAAAACGGGCAATACGCTGCAAAAAGCGCGCGGATTTCTGTCGCGGTTGCGCAAGGACGAATCGGGCAACACGCTCGCAATGGTCGCTGCCGGCATTTTTCCCCTGATCGGTATGGTTGGCGGTGCTGCAGACATGAGCCGCGCCTATATGACGAAGGCACGGATGCAGCAGGCATGCGACTCTGGGGCACTCGCCGCGCGGCGGGCAATGTCGACCGGCACGCTGACTACCGCAAACAAAAATACCGGATATCAGTTTTTCGACTTCAACTTCCCAACGGGAAGCTACGGTTCAACCTTGATTTCGCGGGAATACACGCAACCCGTTGTCAACAGCGTCACCCAGACCATCGTGAATGGACGGGCAGAAGCGAATGTGCCGACAATGCTCATGCGGGTATTCGGCAATGAAGAGATCGAGTTGGTGGTAACCTGCACATCCACCCAAGACGTTGCCAACGCCGACGTCGCCATGGTGCTAGACGTAACGGGATCGATGAATACATCGATGCCGCTGGCGAGTACCGGTACGGCCACTACCACCCGTATCGCTGCGCTGCGTCAGTCGGTTAGAGCCTTCTATAACTCGTTAGGCCCGGGCCGGGCAGGCGGCGATCTAAGCAAGGGGCGTATTCGCTACGCGTTTATTCCTTACGGTACGACCGTCAACAATGCCTATCTGCTGACCAACAACCATCTGGTGGATAGCTGGAATTACCAATCGCGGCTTGCAGTAGCCCGAAATTATTGGGGTTGGACCGAGACTGGGACCGAGACGTTCAGCGGTTACAGTGCCTGGACGCCTAACTCAAACGGATCGTTGCCATCTGGTGTTTTCAGCACTGGAAATTACAACAGCTTTGGGACGGTGTCCGGTTCAGGAAGCCAGACGGTTACAAATGCCGATGAATCGACATCGTCGATGGCGAAAACTATTACAACTGTTCCTATCGCCACGTCGCCCTTTACGGCGACAGCGACCTCTTCCAACTGCACCAACGCCAATACGCTTGCGCGCGGTATGGCTGGGATAAGCCATAGCTTTGCAAGTGCGGGTACCGAGACACAAACAGCGATAAACACGCCTGTTCGTGGCACCCACACCACACGCAACCGCACTTATTCACAGCCTCGGACGGTAACCCCGACTGCCTATCGCTACGCGTGGACAGGTAGCCCGGCAGCATGCCGACTACAGAGCGCATCTGCAAAAAATAGCACGCCGCCCAGATGGACTCAGGCCCGCGGACGCACAAGCACAAGACCGCTAACGTGGACCAATTATGTTGGCAGCGAACTGGTCTATGGTCAGGTAAATACCAACGTCTCGGGTCTGAAAGCCGGCGGTTCCAACTGGAACACCACGTTCACGTTGCCGCTGAGTATCACAAGCCCGACTACGTATAGCAATATCACGCTGTCGGGTTCCACCACCAACTCGACGTTTACGCTTGGCACTGCAGCAAATAATACCGTGACCTTCTTGGGCTGCACCGAAGACCGGACAACCGACACCACGATTAACGGTTCGACTTCCATCGGTTCAATACCCAGTGGTGCGATCGACATGCAGTTTTCGACATTGGCATCAACGGGTGACAATAACACGCGTTGGAAGCCGTATCTGCATAACATGGTGTTCGACACCAATGGCACCAGTAAATCGAGCAGTAACATACTCTCCGAGTGCCCGTCACCGGCATTGAAGCTTGCAGAGTTTGCAACCTACAATTCGAACATCTCCACCACATACCCGAATCTGTTTTCGAATTCGGCGGCGATTACATCGGTATATTATCCCAGAAATACAACGAATTCTCTGCTCAACGCGCCGACCTTGCAAAACTACATCGACAGAATTCAGCTCGTAGACGGAACCTTGCATGACATCGGCTTTATTTGGGGAATGCATTTGCTTTCGGGCCAAGGCATGTTTGCCGCGGAAAACCCTGACACGTTCAATAACGTACCAGTCACCCGGCACATCGTGTTCATGACCGATGGTGAAATGAACCCCGGCGAAGATCGCTATGTCTTTAGCGGCTTTAACCAGCGTGACGGACGACTTGCGCCGGCAAGCACCAACGATAGCGGCATGAAAGTGATCCAGAACCGCAGATTGCGGATGATGTGCGAAAATGCCAAGCAGCAAGGCATCGTCGTATGGGTCGTAGCGATCACCGGCAGTACACCGCAGGATTATGCCGATTTGGAAGCTTGTGCCTCTGCGCCCGAAAACTTCAAGACCGCAAACAACCAAACAGATTTGGTCAATAGCTTTACGGTTATCGGTCAAGCCATTGGCGGCCTTCGGATTTCGCAATGATGCGCGCGCTTTCACTCCTATCGCGCATCCGCAAAAATCAGGACGGCGCCACGTTGCTCGAATTCACCTTCGTGGCCCCGATTTTCGTGATGATGATGCTCGGCGGACTGGACATCGGCTATTCGCTTTACCTGCGAACCGTTGGCTCAGGCACGTTAGAAGCAACCGCGCGTACCGCATCGCTGCAAGGTGCAAGCCAAGCGACGATGGAAGCCAACATCCGCACGGCAATGAATAGGCTGTTGCCGCAAAACCAGCGGAGTAACCCTGCCGCAATTACTATTACACAGAAAAGCTACAGCGATTATTCGCGTGTCAATCAGCCTGAAGTTCTTGTGGTTGATACCGACAGTGACGGCCTGCTCGACATCGGCGATTGCTGGGCGGACGAAGACGAGGATGGCCAGTTCGGCGTAAACCAGGGCCGGACCGGTCTGGGTGGATCCGATGATGCCGTTTATTACACCGTAACGATGGC
>JANLSY010000170.1:0-4124 GCA_031362665.1 Sphingomonadales bacterium | reverse complement strand
CGACGGCGTAGCCGGCACCTTCCAGAGTCGAGTTCAGTTGGATGCCTAAAGTGGGTTCGTGTTCAAAGATAAGGATGGGCATGCTGTCCCCTTCTGTATGCCTATTTTGTCGGGATAAGGGCTAGCAGATTAGCGCCCCCGCGCAAATTCCAATCAGCGTTGGCGCAACACGCCGCCCGTTTTGCCATCGACATCGACGAAAATGACGCGATTGCCGCTAATGAATTTCAATCGATACACTTGAGCGGTAGAATCATATTCAGGGCCAAGATATTGCATGCCACGCATCCTTGGCACCACCGTACCTTCGATTTGGCGCAACGATTTGACCTTGCCTTCGGCCGAATCCTCACGCGCGCCCTGCTGGTCGTCACGGCGTGCGTCGGCCGGATATGCAACCGTCATAACGGCCAAGGCAAATGCCGATAGAATATGGGTCTTGTTCAACATCACCTCCATCTAACACCCATGCGTTGAACATAAACTGAATGGGGCATCAACCTTTTGGAAAGGATAATGCCGCTTATTCATCGATTACTTCACCATTTCAAAAGTGAAGGAAAGCGTAGTTCCAATGCTCAGTTCGCCTGGCGAAATCGGCATCGACTTTTCCGATGCGTCCATTGCCCGCGCCATCATCGGCGTCGGATAACCGCCGCCCTGATTGTCGGTCTCCTCGACACGGAGCACGCGGACGTCCGTATAGCCAGCCTTGCGCGCCATCGACTTTGCCCGCGCCATCGCGGTCGCCCACACCTTGTCGCGTGCGGCCTCCTTGAATTTGCTGTCATCGTCGATGCTGAATGTCGGGCCATTGAAATTTGTTGCGCCATCGACCGCCAACGCATCGAGGAATGCGCTCAACTTTTTGAGATCACGCAGCTTGGCGTTGACCATGTTAGATGCTTGGAACCCCTTGAATATCTGTTGCCCGTCACGATAGTCGAACTGCTGGTTCAGACTGATTTGGGTCGTTTGAATGTCCTTGTCGGCAATGCCCAATTTTTTCAGCCGCGCCACTACCGATGCCATTTGCACATTATTCTGCCGTACCGCTTCGCTCGCAGTCGGTGCCATCGTCTGTACGCCGGTCGAAAAAATCGCGATGTCGGGCTTCGTCTCGACCGCTTCGCTGATTGTCAGATCGATGACCGGATTGGTCGCGGCAATTGTTACCTGCGTTGCCATTGCTTCTCCCGCTGTCATGCTGCCCGTCGCCAATAGAGCTGCCAAAACCAATTTACGCATTTCTTATTCCTTCGCAAAATCGCGCCGTCACATTGCTGTACTGCGCGCCCATTCGATATAGGCTTTGCGAAGCTGAATGGTTGCCGAACCGGGTTTGCCATCGCCAATGACCTTGCCGTTAATCCTTACCACCGGCATCACAAAGCCAGAGGCCGAGGAAACGAAGGCTTCGGCAGCTTGTTCCGCTTCTGCGACGGTGAAGGGCCGTTCTTCGATGGTTTGCGCGACCATCGGTAGCACGGCTGCGCGGGTGATTCCGTGCAAAATCTCACGATTGAGCGGGTGGGTTACCAGAACGCCCTCGTTGGTAATGATATGCGCGTTCTGCGCCGTTCCCTCGGTCACGACACCGTTGCGCTCCATCCACGCATCATCCGCACCACGAGCGATAGCTTCATTTTTCATCAACGAAGCATACAGCAGTTGCGTAGTTTTGATGTCCGCCCTGCCCCATCGCAGATCCGGCAACGTCACTACGCTGATGCCGCGTGTGGCTGCTGGATTATCGGCAAGAGAGCGAGATTGAGTGAAGGCCAAAATCGTTGGCGCTGTGTTTTCAGTGGGAAATACGAAGTCACGGTCTGCGGGCGCTCCGCGCGTCACCTGCCAATAGATCATACCTTCTTCGACGGCGTTTTGCGTCACGAGCTCACGGCAGATGGCCAGCCAAGTATCTGCATCCGGCGCTCCCTTGATACCAAGTTCACCCAATGAACGGGCAAGCCGACGGACATGGCCGTCAAAATCGACGAGTTTGCCGTCGAGCACCGAGACGACTTCATAAACAGAGTCTGAAAACAGGAATCCACGGTCGAAAACGGAGACCTTACCTTCGGTTTCGGGGATATATTGGCCGTTGAGATAAATTGTACGCATCAAAGACCCATGTTGAAAAACTGCGGAACAATCAAGAAATCCGTTCGTGTCAGGGTTGTCCTGACCGGCTGTTGCCCCTATCCGCCCAAAACCATGTCCCAACCGCCCATCTTTGCCTTCGAAAAGCTTGCACTCCAACAGGGTGGCGGGTGGCTGTTTGAGGATATCGACCTGTTTATCGGCGCGCGCGATCGGCTAGCGCTGATTGGCCGCAACGGCGCGGGCAAAACCACGTTGATGAAGTTGGTCGCTGGAACAGTCGAGGCGGACAAGGGCAAACGCGTTGTCGTACCCGGAACCAATATCGTCATGCTCGATCAGGATCCAGATGTTGGATCGTTCGATCGGCTCGTAGACTTTGCAACGCATGGCGAGAAAGGACCGCCCGAATATGCTGTGCGCGCAATTGCCGATCAATTGGGCATCGACCTCGACCGCGAAGCCAAAACCGCGAGCGGCGGGGAGAAACGCCGTGCCGCCATTTGCCGCGCATTGGCTAGCGAACCTGATCTGCTGTTGCTCGATGAGCCGACCAATCATCTTGATCTGGCTGCGATTGAATGGCTTGAAGACTGGCTGACGCGTTATCGCGGCGCATTCGTGGTCATCAGCCATGACCGGACGTTCCTTACCCGGCTGACCAAGCAGACCTTCTGGCTGGACCGGGGTTTGCTGCGCCGCAACGAGATTGGTTTTGGCGGATATGACGCATGGACCGAGCGGGTCTATGCCGAAGATGCGCGCAATGCGGACCGACTCGACGCCAAGCTGAAGATCGAAGCGCACTGGCTCGAACGCGGTGTGACCGCGCGGCGTAAGCGCAATCAGGGGCGTCTGGCAAAATTGTGGGAGATGCGGGCGGCGCGGGCGGCGATGATGGGGCCGCAAGGTGTGGCAAAACTTGGGGCATCGAGCGACGACAGCAAAACCAAGACCGTGATTGCTGCCGAAAATGTGGGCAAAAGCTTCGGCGAACGCACAATCATCAAGGACTTCACACTGCGTATACAGCGCGGTGACCGCATCGGAATCGTCGGCGCGAACGGTACCGGAAAAACTACGCTTATAAAATTGCTGACCGGCGAAACTCCGCCCGACACTGGCAAGATCACTTTGTCGCCTACGCTGACCGGCATCGTGATTGATCAGCAACGCAAATTGCTAACGCCTGAAAAACGTGTCCGCGACGTGCTGGCCGATGGTAGCGACTGGATCGATGTGCGCGGCGTGCGCAAACATGTTCAGGGCTACCTGAAGGAGTTCCTGTTCAATCCCGAATTGATCGAGGCGCGGATCGGCACGCTCTCGGGCGGCGAGCAATCGCGGATCTTGCTCGCCCGTGAATTTGCCCGCGAAGCCAATTTGCTGGTGCTTGATGAGCCGACCAACGACCTTGACCTCGAAACGCTCGACTTGCTGCAGGAGGTGATCGCGGACTATGACGGCACCGTTCTCATCGTGAGCCACGACCGCGACTTTCTTGATCGCACTGTGACTTTGACGCTTGGATTGGACGGTTCAGGAAATGTCGACATCATTGCTGGTGGCTATGCCGATTGGGAAGCCAAACGCGACCGGCGTGACCGGCCGGAAACGCGCACAAACGTCAGTAAGTTCACGGCAAACCCACCCCCTCCAAATCCAACAAGCAAGCGCCTCGCGAAACTGTCCTACAAAGACCAGCGCGATTACGACCTGCTACCCAAGCGGATAGAGGCAATCGACACAGAGATTGCGGCGGCTGAAATCGAAATGTCTGACCCGGCGCTTTACACACGGAAACCCGAGCGTTTTGCCGAACTGTCGGCGAAATGCGATGCCCTCCGCGCGGAAAAGGACGCCGCCGAAGAGCGTTGGCTGGAATTGGCGATGCTTGTCGAGGAAATGGCACTCTAACCCGGCAGCCTATAAAAGCCGGCCAACCTATCCAGTGCAATTCGCAGCACCAGCTTTCCAGACCTCACCGGCCACGCCATTTCGCGTTCGGCAAAAGGCATATT
>JANLSY010000153.1:0-9345 GCA_031362665.1 Sphingomonadales bacterium | reverse complement strand
CAGGAGAAAATGGCCGGGCAGGCACGCGAGATCGCCGAACTGGGCAAGGAACTTTATGCACGGCTGTCGACGATGGGCGGACATGTCGGGCGGATGGGTAAAAATCTCGATACCGCAGTGTCGGCCTATAACGCGCTGGTCGGCAGTCTTGAATCGCAGGTGCTGACGCAAGCTAAGCGTTTTGAAGAACTCAGTATCGACACCGGTGGCAAAGCTATCGAAAGCTTGCCCATTGTCGAGCAATCTACGCGTCCGATGGTCAAGCTGGTCGAGGTAACTCCGCGCGACGAGGATGCTGCCTAAATTAGATTGCGCGTTTCAGCGTCGCCCTTTGACCATTTTCATTGGCAATTATGAGGTTTCCTTCAATGCTGTAGCGTTTTGTTACGGTTCCTTTTAGCAGCGCCAGAAACTTGGTTTCCTGCGCCATTTGCTTTTCGGGGCACATCATTCGTGTACTCACGATTGCGCCAAAGGTCAGGACGTTGCTGTTATGGCTATAGTTGCCTGTGAACCGGTTGCAGCCGGCCGTTCCCGAAATTTTTCCGTCGGCAAAACGCACTTCGGTTTTTTGGGCGTCCAAGGCTGGCATTTGGTCCATCATGATAATCGTCCACGCGGTTCCATCGAGCGATTCGGGCAGCAATTTCCGGCCTCCGCAGCCCTTTAAATCCTTGCCCTCCGCCGTAATCAGCACGCTGTCCGAATAGCGTTCGCCGGACATATCGTCGGCGCAGCTGGCATATGTTATGTCCACCGTGAGGCGATCGGTGACATAGCGCATTCCGTTAAAGGACGGTCGCCCTTCGGGCTGCGCGACCTTGATTTTGGTCGAGCCGTAATCACCCTGATAATCGAGGGTCTTGCCATCCATTTTCAATATCCAGCCCGGCTCGTTGCCACGGGCAATATAGCTCGCCGCATCGTTCACAGGTGGTTCGGTTTCAGAAACAGTCTGGCAGGCAGATAATAGCATCAGCGATAGGATTGGAAGCGTGCAGTTGTAAGGGCGCATCTGGAATCTCCGGGTTACGCAGCTCGATATAATCCTATTATGCCAGATTGGAGCGCCGAAACTGGTTCAATACCTCGTAGGCCATAACGGCGGTTGCCACCGCCGCGTTCAGGCTGTCCGCCTTGCCACGCATAGGCATTTTGACCAACATATCGCATTCCGCCTCATATTCCTCGGGTAACCCCTGTGCTTCATTGCCGGTTAGGATAAAGCATGGAGTGCTATAAATAGCTGATTGGTAGTCGGTCTCGGTTTGCAAGCTGGTACCGACAAGCTGCCCTTCACCCTTGTGCAGCCATTCGACGAATTCAGCCCACCGGCATTGAACGATCTTTTGCGTAAACACCGCCCCCATGCTGGCGCGAACCGCCTCTACCGAAAACGGATCGGTGCATTCGTCAATCAGGATCAGGCCGCCCGCGCCGACGGCATCACCGGTCCGCAGCATGGTTCCCAAATT
The DNA here is from genome assembly GCA_031362665.1 of Sphingomonadales bacterium. Classification (GTDB taxonomy): domain Bacteria; phylum Pseudomonadota; class Alphaproteobacteria; order Sphingomonadales; family Sphingomonadaceae; genus Sphingorhabdus_B. The sequence goes on along the minus strand of JANLSY010000153.1, from coordinate 7,870 downwards.
GCCGGGGTCGCGCATCGCCTGCGCTACGAGCCAGATCGGCGCGGCACTACGATCGATGTCGGATAGTTGGGCACCATGATCGCGATACACGCCGACGACGGCCTGTGTATTGTCTTTGCCCGACAGTTTAGACATAATTTCGGCGCTGGTTTCGATAACATCGCCGCCCGCAGCCAGCACCTCGGTTTCGAGCGCGATTTCCAGCGCGTGTACCTCGCGGTCCTTTACACGGAACAGCATTTCGGGAAGGAAACCTGCTTCGCGTGCCTCTGTCATGATGCGGAGGCCTTCAGCGAGGAATTTGCCGGCCCGCTTACGATATTTTTTTTCACGAAGGCTACGGATTTCCTTCAGCAGCGGGTTGGAAAATCCAGTGATTTCCCGGCGCATCAATCTTCGCCGAAACCGTCGACCACAAGCCCCACAAGCTTCTCCAGCGCCATGTCGGCATCGTCGCCTTCGACGTGCACCGTGATTTCGCTACCCTTGGCCGCGCCGAGCATCATCAGCCCCATGATAGACGTTCCGGTGACGATATGCCCGTCTTTTTCGACTTCCACCTTCAACCCCTCTGACAGGCGGCTCACGAATGTCACAAACTTGGCGCTTGCCCGCGCATGAAGGCCCTTCTGGTTGACGATCGTGACCTGACGGCTGAGCCGGGTCACCGCGATGCTTCCAGCACTTCGGACGCCACGCTGATATATTTCCGTCCCGCTTCGCGTGCGGCGGCGACGGCTTCGCGCACGTCCATGTTTTTGCGTGCGCTGTCGAGGCGGATCAGCATCGGCAAGTTGACGCCAGCTATTACCTCAACCCGGCCTGCATCGAGCAGCGAAATCGAGAGATTGGAGGGCGTTCCACCGAAAAGGTCGGTCAACACAATGACGCCTTCGCCGGTTTCGACACGCTTGATCGCGGCAGCAATTTCCTTGCGGCGGCTTTCCATGTCGTCATGCGGACCAATGCAGACGGTTGCAATCTGCTTTTGCGGGCCGACCACATGTTCCAGCGCGACGAGAAATTCCTCCGCCAACCTGCCATGTGTAACCAAAATCAAACCGATCATGTGCGTGCGCTACCCCGTTTTGTCTTTTTCGTGTCAGCGCCGTTAGCAGGCCCTTCCAGCGCGTCAATCGGTCTTGACGTCAGATTGCGGTGGTTGACTGTGGGCGAAAATCCTTCCTCACGCAACCATTTGCCGAATTGTTCGGCAACATGTACCGACCTGTGACGTCCACCAGTGCAGCCAAATGCTATGTTGACATAGGCTTTCCCTTGTCCGTCATAAAGCGGCAGAAGGAAAAATAGCAGATCCCTGATTTTTGCCATAGCGACCACATATTCGGGGTCACCCTCGACATAGGTGGAAACTTCAGGGTCGAGTCCGGTCATTGGACGCAGAACATTATCCCAATGAGGGTTGCGCAGAAAGCGCAAGTCGAAAACAAGGTCGGCATTGTGCGGCACGCCGCGCGAATAGCCGAAACTGGTAATCGTGACCGTAGAATGACGTGTCGCCTCGCGGCTGAATCGTTCACGGATATCAACTTGCAAATCATGTGCCGACAATTTGCTGGTATCTATGACGGTTTCTGCCCATCGCCGCAGCGGTTCCATCATCATTCGCTCTAGCGAAATACCATCAATCGCCGGTCGATCCTGCGCCATCGGGTGACGGCGTCGCGTTTCAGCATAGCGGCGTTCTATTTCGGTGCCCGAACAGTCGAGAAACATCGTCAGGATATTTAGATCAGGATTCTTCTGTAGTGATTTTATCTGCTTGATCAGCTGTTCAACCTTGAAACCCCGTGTGCGGCTATCGAACCCTAATGCGAGAGGAATCGATGGTGCCGACTTACCGCCACCGCCGCCGGGAATATCGAGTAATGGTCCGGCAAGTCTGATCGGGAAATTATCTACGGTTTCCCAACCTAAATCTTCCAATGTCTTCAGAACTGTCGACTTTCCAGCACCCGACAGGCCAGTTACCAGCATTATGGTTTGAGGTTTCGAAGCAGCTTTGCGAGTCAAATATCGATGCTTTCGGGTTCATTAGAACTGTTCATTGCCACTGGCCACCGTCCATCGTCAATCACTGTGCGAAGCGCGTATTCCAGCTTGATTGCGGCGCTTGGCTCAAAAGGAACAAGAGCGAAGTAGGGAATATCATAACTTCTGATGTGCGTTGTCAAGCACGGCAGCGGCATCCTTTCGACGTCGGGACATAGGTCAACGACCAACCGGAGTGGCACTGGCGAAACCGTATCAACTTCGAATATCCCGATGCCGCGAACCTCAATTTTGCCCTCGATATTAGGTGCCGTGGCGAGCATAAGCGTGCCATCGACCAAGTATATTGAGACCGCGTCATCGCTGACCAGTTTTGCCCCGCGATCAATAAGACGAAGCGCCAAATCGGATTTTCCCGACCCAGATGGTCCTGTCAGCAATACACCATTGCCTGCGACGGCGACAGCTGTTGCATGTACGATATCATCGTTCATTGGCTGGATGCAGCAGCACAGGGCAGTGCGATTTCAAAACAGGCGCCACGTTTACCATCAACGCGGTCCCGCACCGAAATTCGGCCGTGATGCCCTTCGACAATGGTGCGCGCAATCGCGAGGCCGAGGCCGCTGTGCTGGCCGAAACTTTCGGTGTCTGGCCTCTCGCTGTGGAAGCGACGAAAGATCGCCTCGCGCTCCTGCGCGGGCACGCCGGGGCCCTCATCACTGATGCGGATGATCACTTCATCCTCGGCGAGCGTCGCCCCAATCTCCACGACCGCCCCAGAAGGAGAGAAAGAGACCGCATTGTCGATAAGGTTGGTCAGCATACGTTCGAGCCGGACATCCTCACCCATAACCGTCGCTATGGTCCGCCGCGGTCTTGCAAAGGCAATACTAACATTTCCATCGGCGGCGCGGCTTTCGCGTGTCTGCAAAAGCTGTTCGATCATGTCGCCAATATCGATCGGTTCGAATTTGGCTTTGGCCAGCTGCGAATCCACGCGGCTGGCGTCTGAAATGTCACTGATCAGGCGATCCATGCGTTGTACGTCGGCCTTGGCTACATCCATCAATTGTGCCCGCAACTCCGGGCTTTTCACATTGTCCGCCCCGTCCAGCGCCGACCTTAGCGACGCAAGCGGGTTCTTGATTTCATGTGCGACGTCCGCCGCGAATGCCTCGGTCGCATCGATCCGTTGGCGCAGCGCAACGCTCATGTCCGACAATGCGCGGGCCAGCATACCAATCTCATCGCGACGCGAAGGCAGGCGGGGAACATTTACTTCCTGGGCGCGGCCCAGTCTGACTTTTACCGCAGCGCGCGCGAGGTGGCGTAATGGCCTAACGATAGTTCGTGCAAGGAATACCGAAAGCAATATGCCGACGCCAAGCGCGAGCAGAACAAACATGGCAATGTCGAAGCGCTCAGCCCTTACAAAAAGGCGGATATCCCGCTCGTTGGAAGTCGTAAGGACGGTATAGTCGTCAGATCTGGCGCCTGCACTGATGACGTGCGTGAGGTCTGGCGCAAATCTGGCCAACGAAACCGGCTTTCCGGGTTTCGCGGCAACGACCTCTGGCCAGGCATTTGCCGTGTCGCGTTCGGGTTCGATGAAAGGTTTGAGTGTTGGCGCCCCCACCATGAAATCGACCACCTTGTCGATGGCTCTTGCGGCGACTTTCCGCCATGGCTCCTTTGTGGGATCGCGAAACGTGTAAGTTGGCGGCGCGACGGCAAAGCTGTCCATTAGCTTTGCGCCATTGCTGTCATATATCCGTATGCGCGTTTCGAGTTGTCGGCCAAACGCCACAATGTAAGGGCCTTGGTTTTCAGATTCGACAAGCGGCAGGCTTTCCGCCAGCAATTCTGCTTGCGACCGCGCGGCCAGCTCGCGTTCGGCGATTAAACGCACGCGATAGCTGTCGAGGAAAAACAACCCGGCACCGAGCAACGCCAGTACGAACAAGTTGACCGCCAGTATACGCGCCGTCAGCGAAAGGCTCCGGCTCCAGCGCAGTTCGAGTTCGGCGGGCTCAGTTGTCTGCAAAGCGGTATCCGGCACCGTAAAGCGTATCGATTGCCGCAAAATCGGCGTCTATTTCGCGGAATTTCCGGCGCAGGCGCTTGATGTGGCTGTCGATCGTGCGGTCATCGACATAGACATCATCCTGATAGGCAGCGTCCATCAGCTGGTCTCGTGTGCGGACGACTCCCGGCCGGTTGGCAAGCGCCTCAAGGATCATGAACTCGGTTACGGTCAGCGTAACCGGTTTGCCGCCCCATTTTACGTGGTGGCGTGCAGGGTCCATTTCCAGCTTGCCACGCACCATCGGTTCGGGCTCGTCTGCGGCGTCCCCATTCGCCGGTACTTTTCCATAGGTCGCGCGACGCAAGATCGCTTTAACCCGCGCTATCAATAGCCGCTGCGAAAACGGCTTGGTGATATAGTCATCCGCGCCCATCGCAAGACCAAGAGCCTCATCGAGTTCTTCATCCTTCGACGTCAGGAAAATTACGGGCATTGCACTCTTCTCGCGCAATCGGCGGAGTAGTTCCAATCCATCCATCCGCGGCATTTTGATATCGAATATGCCAAGGTCTGCTGGATTTTCGAGTAGCGCCTTCAACGCAGTTTCACCGTCCGGATAAAGCCGGGTGACATAGCCTTCGGCCTGCATCGCGATCGATACCGACGTCAAAATATTACGGTCGTCATCGACCAGCGCGATTGTTGCACTCATGCGACGCCTATAGGGCGCAGATTGCGGAGGTTCAATCCATAGCATTTGACGCAGCCATGTCTGTCGGCTAGCGGCGCGCAGTATATCAGTGCATACGTATGCCCTAGATTCGTTTTCTTGCCGATTGGAGACTTTTTCATGTCAGTGGCCCTGAATTTTTCGCTTGAACAGCAAGGTATTGCAACCAGTGCCGAGTTATTTGCCAATTTGGGAACAGCTCCGCTGGTCGAGGCTGCATTGGCGTACGGGGAAGGGATGCTTGCGAAAGACGGGCCTTTGGTTGTTAAGACCGGATTGCACACCGGACGATCGGCTAAAGACAAATTCATCGTCCGTGACGCGGAGACCGAAAATTCGATTTGGTGGGGCAAGACCAACGTACCGATGGACCCAGCGCACTTTACTGCGCTCAAAGCCGATTTTTTTGCGGCGCTTGGCGAAAAGTCCAAGCTTTACGTCGCCGACCTGTTCGGCGGGTCACAACCCGAACACCGCGTCAATGTTCGTGTCATAAATGAACTTGCCTGGCATAATCTGTTTATCCGCACCTTGTTGGTTCGACCGACGGCGGAAGAACTCGCTGATATCGTGCCCGAATATACCATTATCGATTTGCCCAGCTTCCGCGCCGATCCCGCACGTCATGGCTGCCGCAGCGAAACGGTCATCGCCGTCAATTTCACGGAAAAGCTGATCTTGATTGGTGGCACCGCCTATGCCGGCGAGATGAAGAAATCGGTATTCGGCATCCTCAATTACCTGCTACCGGTGAAGGGCGTGATGCCGATGCACTGCTCGGCCAATATAGGCGCGAATGGAGACACGGCAGTGTTCTTTGGCCTGTCGGGTACTGGCAAAACGACGCTTTCCGCCGATGCCAGCCGTACGCTGATTGGCGATGACGAGCATGGCTGGTCCGATACCGCTGTGTTTAACTTCGAAGGCGGTTGTTATGCCAAGATGATCCGCTTGTCGGAAGAGGCCGAGCCCGAAATCTTTGCGACGACCAAGCGTTTCGGGACGGTGCTTGAAAATGTCGTTATGGATCCGGAAACCCGCGAGCTGGATTTTGACGATGCGAGTCTCGCCGAAAATAGCCGCGGATCGTACCCCATCGAGTTTATTCCGAACGCCTCGGAAAAAAATATGGGGCCGGTGCCCAAGAACATCATCATGCTAACCGCAGATGCCTATGGCGTTTTGCCTCCGATTGCGAAGCTGACGCCAGAGCAGGCGATGTACCATTTCCTGTCGGGCTACACCGCGCGCGTTGCGGGAACGGAAATCGGCGTAACCGAGCCTGAAGCGACGTTCTCGACTTGCTTTGGCGCGCCGTTCATGCCGCGTCATCCAAGCGTTTACGGCAACTTGCTGAAAGAGCGGATTGCCAAGGGCGCCGTGCAATGCTGGTTGGTCAACACCGGCTGGACCGGCGGCAAGGCAACAATGCCGGGGATCAGCCGGATGCCGATCAAGGCAACGCGTGCTTTGCTCAACGCAGCACTCGATGGCAGCTTGAACAACGCAGAGTTCCGCAAGGACCCCAATTTCGGCTTCGAATTCCCGGTCGCGGTGCCGGGGGTCGATAGCGCGATCCTCGATCCGCGTGAAGCGTGGGTGGACAAGGCAGAATATGACGCTACGGCGCGAAATCTGGTGCAGCAATTCATCGATAACTTTGCCCAATTCGAAGATTATGTCGATGAAGGCGTTAGGCAATCGGCACCAAAAGCAGCGTAACCCGCCCGTATATCCCGGGCAAAGATGAAAGCCCGGAAATGTCCGAATTTGGCGTCCGCTTGTTTGAAGATGATGCGTCGATAGTGCATATCGGCGAAGGTTTGCTTGCGCGCACTTTGCCGCGAGAGGAATGGACGCATGAGGCGCATTTGGCCGCTTGCACTTGGATTGTCCGCGACCGGCCTGACATCAATCCGGTGACGGATATGGCGGCCATCATCTCTTCATATAACGTGGCGGTAGGCGGGATTAACGATGACACGCAAGGCTATCACGAGACGATAACGCAGGTGTATATTGCCGGGGTGAAGGCGCATCTGGCAGAGGTTGGTGTCGCTGTGCCGCTTCATGAGGCGGTCAATGCACTGCTCTTGTCAGCGCGGGGGCGGCGGGATTTGCCGCTGCGTTTTTACTCGAAGGAATTGCTATTGTCGGTACCGGCGCGGCGGGAGTTTGTCCCTCCCGACCGCGCCAGCTTATCCGAGATTTAGTCCAACAATTCAGCAGGAACCTTGCCGCCATTTTTGGCGAGTTCGCGCATCACCGCCTTGTGCAGCCAGATGTTCATTTCGGCGCTGCCTTCGAGTTCGCCGGTGTAGCCAAGCTCCATGGCGAGGTCTTTGCGTTCCTGGAGCGACGCGTCCATGCCGAGCAGCTTCATCAGGTCGACAATCGACGTACGCCAGTTGAGATTCTTGCCAGCGCCCATTTCTTCGAGATTGGCGATGACATCGACTTCGGTGATGGCTACCGGCTCGGGCGCGGAGGGGGTGGGATCGAGCGGGATGGCTGACGGCGCGGGGGTGGTTGCCGCAACGGCTTTCTTGCCGAAAATGGCGTCTTTGATACTGCTGAAAATGCCCATGATTTTCTCCTGCGATACATGGCCGGGGGATGGCCGAATAAAGACTATATGCCGCTGTTGTGAAATTTGGGAGACGTAATGTCGATAGGAATGTAAAATCAGTCAGTTCCGCGCGTTTGCGGGGCAAGGCTGTCTTGCCAATGACATCAAATAGGCGCAGTCTTTGCCAAATGTTGCGGAGGAAATCGACATGGATATTGCCAGCATCTTGAAACAGACCGGAGCCATTGGGCAGGTCGCGCAGCAGCTTGGCGTCAACGAGCAAGTTGCCGAAGCAGGTGCGGCAGCATTGCTGCCCGCGATTCTTGGCGGTTTCAAGAAAACAACGCAGGCTCAGCCAAGTGGACTTGAAGGTCTTGGCGGTTTACTCGGCAGTCTTGGCGGCGGCGGGCTGTTCGACTCTGTGGTCTCGCCCGAGCCGACTCCCGTCGAGAAGGGCAATGATGTGCTCGGCCAGATTTTCGGGTCGAAGGATGTGAGCCGCAGCGTCGCGGGCCATGCAGCAGAGCAA
>JANLSY010000146.1:0-4937 GCA_031362665.1 Sphingomonadales bacterium | reverse complement strand
CGGCCACTCCGGCTGGTCCGCCGCCTACGATCAAGAGGTCGGCAACCATATCGTCTGGAATCGACTGACGCATTCCGAGTATTTCGGCAATTTTCTGCGGAGTCGGGTCTTCGATATAGCGGCCTTCACCGAATATCACGGCGGGGCGGGAGGTGTGGATACTGCACGCCGTGGCGACCTCATCTGCCTCTGCGCTGTCGAGGTCATAGGATACAAAGGGAATTTTGTTGCGCATGGCAAAGCTGGCGATGCGCTGGATATTCTTGTCCTGATCGGCACCAATCAGTTTCAACGAGGCGTCAGGTGCCTCGACCTGCCGTCGCCGTCGCGCGGTGAGCACAGAGATTACAATGTCTGACATTTCGGGGATTTTCGACATCAGATCGAGCATCGCGGTTCGCTCAACCTCCAATGTTTGCGTGTCCTGCGCCGCCCGCATTTTCATGGTGGCCGCTCCGCCGTTCAGGAACGAAACCTCTCCCATGAACTGCGTTGGCCCCAATGTGCTGGGAAGCAGCCGTTCGTCGCTGAACGGGTCGACAACCTCGACCTCGCCTTGCTCAATGTAGACGAAACGGTCGGTCGGGTCGCCGACATTGGTGAGATAATCGCCCTTGGAATAATGCTTCACCTTGCCGATGGCGCGCATAGCCTCGACATGCTCGGGAAGCAGGGGCGTACGGCGCATGGTCGAAAGGTCGTCTGCGATTTGTTCCATGGATTCGGGCTTTCAGGCGTCGGCTGTTTGCTCAGCATGGATAGCCGGTTCGAATATGGCAAGGGTTTAAGCCGGTTTTAGAAGCAGCCCAATCCGGTGCAGGCGCAATGCCCTTGCGGGAAACGGTCCTGGCGCCTTCAATCTTCCAGGTGCCCAGTAACTGAACCGGTACATCTGTGCTGATGACCGAATGGCGGCGAAAGACTAGGCGATACAAAGTTTGTATGCGTGAAGTGGCCATTTGAATAGCTTTGAGGTCGCGGGTTCGGCAGCAAATCCATCGCATCGGTCGGGCCATGTCGGGTGATAGCTTAATATGATGCCATCACACCGCGCATGGAAGTTATCGACGAGGCCCAATAGTTATGAATAGGCGGCAATGTCGTCCGCGCATTTTTGGAGCACTATATGAAGCCTAATGACCGTGCCCGCATCCTATCGGGTAGTGTGACTGCTATAGTTGTTGCAGGCTTCCTGTCATCCTGCACGACGATGACTTCAGGCAAGCCAATGCCCGTCGACCTTGCGTCCCATTCGCTTCACGATGTTCAGGCGAGGTTGAACACGCGGTCCGAGTCGGACGTTCTCGAGGTCGAATTGACCGATGAAGAGCAGGCCCGGCAAATCGCGGGCGCTGGAGGCAACAGGCCGACTTATCTGCTGTTTCCCGAAGCCTTCGACAACGGGTCGATCGAGGTATATATAGGCGCAGAACTGAATGGCAAAAGCGGCCCCGATTCCCGCGGATTTGCGGGAATATTATTCCATCATTCGGCGGTTGATGGAAGTTACGAGGCGGTTTATCTGCGCATGACGAACGGTACGCTGAACGAACCACCACCACCGCCTCCGCGCAGCGAGCGCGCCATCCAGTATATCGCACATCCGGATTTTCATTTCTCCGTGTCGCGCGAGAAATTTCCCGGCAAGTACGAAAAAGCCGCACCGATTAAGGTCGGTACCGGTCGTCATCTGTTGCGACTGGATGTCGACGGCAGCAACTTGTCTGCATTTGTCGATGGCAATTTGGTGCTGTCGCTTAACGACCTTCGTTTTGCCAACCGAAAGGGCCAGATGGGATTCTGGATCGGCGGTGGCACGCGCGCATATTTCTCTGATCTTAAGGTTACGCAGCGCAAAAAATAAAGGGCCGGAGGTCACCCTCCAGCCCTTTGCTATTCATTGAGTGGATCGCCTTAAGCGCCAGCAACGTCCGCCAGGTCAACCTTAAGGCCGGGGCCCATCGACGAGCTGATCGCGACCTTGCGGACATATTTGCCCTTCGATCCCGATGGCTTGCTCTTGATGACTGCATCGACGAGAGCATCAAAATTCTTGCGCAGGTCGGCGTCGGAGAAGCTTTTCTTGCCGATGCCGCTATGGATGATGCCCTGCTTTTCAACGCGGAATTCGACCTGACCGGCTTTAGCGGCCTTGACGGCTTCGGCGACGTCCATTGTGACGGTGCCCAGCTTCGGGTTCGGCATGAGGCCCTTTGGACCCAGCGTTTTACCGAGGCGACCGACGATACCCATCATGTCCGGTGTTGCGATAACGCGGTCGTAATCGAGGTTGCCCGCGAGCATATCTTCCATCAGGTCTTCGGCGCCAACCTTGTCGGCACCAGCAGCAGTTGCCGCATCGGCCTTGTCACCGCGTGCGAACACAGCGACTTTCATTTCCTTACCAGTACCGGCAGGAAGCGAAACCATGCCGCGCACCATCTGGTCAGCGTGGCGTGGGTCAACGCCCAGGTTCAACGCGATTTCGATAGTTTCGTCGAACTTGGCAGTCGCCAGTTCCTTGATGGTCTTGATTGCTTCATCAACGCCATAGAGCTTTTCAGCGTCGAGATGCGTGAGCGACTTTGCTTTCTTGGTCAGCTTGGCCATCGGTTTAGCCCTCCACTACTTCGAGGCCCATGGCGGTAGCCGAGCCTGCAATGATTTTAACAGCCGCGTCCATGTCGTTCGCGTTGAGGTCGGCCATCTTGATGGTGGCGACTTCTTCGAGCTGCGCGCGCGTGATTTTACCGGCGGTGATTTTGCCTGGCTCTTTCGAACCCGATTTGAGGCCAAGAACCTTTTTGATCAGATAGGTCGCAGGCGGCGACTTCATGACGAAGGTGAAGCTCTTATCGGCAAAAACGGTGATCTTGGTCGGAATCGGCGTGCCCTTTTCCATGTCGCCGGTGGCGGCATTGAACTGCTTGCAGAATTCCATGATATTCACGCCGCGCTGACCCAATGCAGGACCGATTGGCGGGGAGGGAGTGGCCGAACCTGCAGGCCGATATAGCCGTCAATTTTCTTTGCCATAAATGGCTTCCTTTCATTCTATTGGATACCGAAGCATCCGCAAAATAAGCGGTCAAACGGTCGTCCCCAAATTGAACTGGCGACTTCCTCCCGCACGGTTTTCCGTGATTCTCATCACGGAAGCGGCGCGCATAGGGGATATGCGTCCCTAAAGCAAGGGCGCGGGGGTTGCCCGCAACCTCGGCTTATTTCATCAATTCAACTTCTTCGAAGTCCAGTTCGACCGGAGTCGCACGGCCAAAGATGCTCACCGATACCTTGACGCGGTTCTTGTCGAAGTCGAGTTCTTCGACTGCGCCGTTGAAGCTTGCGAACGGACCGCCCAATACCTTGACCTGATCGCCGATTTCATAATCGACTGACACGCGCTTTTTCGGTGCGGCTTCGAGTTCCTGCTTGGTGTTCAGGATGCGCGCGGCTTCGGCTTCGCTGATCGGCTGCGGTTTGTTACCTGCGCCGAGGAATCCGGTTACCTTCGGCGTGTTCTTGACCAAGTGATAGACATCGTCATTCATGTTGAGCTTGGCGAGCACATAGCCGGGGAAGAATTTGCGTTCGGCTTTGATCTTTTTGCCGCGGCGCACTTCAGTGACTTGCTCGGTCGGGACTTCGACCGCCTCGACCAATTGCGACAGGCCAATGCGCTCTGCCTCGGCAAGAATCTGGTCGCGAACCTTGTTTTCAAAACCCGAATAAGCGTGAATGATGTACCAGCGTGCCATAGTCCCTAATCTCTTTTTTAGCCGCGCTTAGCCGTTGGCGAGCGCGAGCAGCCCCTTTACAATCGCGGCAAAAATCGCGTCGACGCCCAGGAAAAAGATGGCCAAGATGATCGTCATGATCAGCACCATGATCGCGGTCTGCACGGTTTCCTGCCTCGAGGGCCATACTACCTTGCCGATTTCTGTCCGCACCTGACGGATGAATTCACCGGGACTTGTCTTTGCCATTGTCCAACTTCCTGTTTGTCGTTTCCCGAAAATGGGTAGCCGCCAGCGCTCCGACCGGCGGGGTCGAGAGCGATATAGGTTCCGATTTCGGAAAGACTAGGCCTTTAGCGAGGGATTCGGTATGAGGCAAGTGGGTTTGGCCTACGGAACCGTCTTGAACTATCGGCGCACTTGGCTATCCCCTATGCACCAGCTCTCAACAGGAAATTTCCCGCATATGCCATCCGGTCTCGCCGCCCTCCTCGACGATATCGCCACCATTGCCAAGGTCGCCGCCGCGTCGGTCGATGATGTCGCGGCTGCGGCAGGCAAGGCCAGCAGCAAGGCGGCTGGCGTGGTTATCGACGATACTGCTGTCACGCCGCAATATGTGACCGGTTTCACGCCAGACCGCGAATTGCCGATCATCTGGCGGATTGCGAAGGGTTCGTTTTTCAACAAGCTCGTCATCATCCTGCCGGTGGCATTGCTGCTCAGCCTGTTCCTGCCCTGGTTGATTACGCCGATACTGATGTTAGGCGGTGCCTATCTGTGTTTCGAAGGCGCGGAAAAGGTGCTAGAGAAGCTGCGACCGCATGAAAAGGAAAATCTCGCGGAAGATTTGGCCGAGCTGACCAGCGCCGAACATGAGCAGAATATGGTCAAAGGCGCGGTGCGGACCGACTTTATTCTGTCGGCAGAAATCATGGCGATTGCACTGAACGAAGTAAAGCAGTTGGCCGAGACATCGATCTGGCTGGAGGCGGCGACCTTGGGGGTGGTTGCTATTGCCATCACCATCGCGGTTTATGGCTTCGTCGGGCTAATCGTGAAAATGGACGATATCGGCCTGCATATGGCCAAACGCGAAAATGGCGGATCGCAGGCCGTCGGGCGTGCATTGGTTCGCGCTATGCCGAAGCTGCTGGCGGCGCTATCGACAATCGGCACCGCGGCGATGTTGTGGGTCGG
>JANLSY010000145.1:0-4790 GCA_031362665.1 Sphingomonadales bacterium | reverse complement strand
GGGGTCGAGTTTGAAGCCGCGCTCATTGAACATCTCGGGGTGCAGGATGATCTGCCCCTTCACCCGCCGCCGCCACGGAATGCCGAGGCGGATGTCGCGTTCCTCGATGTCGATGATCAGGCGGTCCTTGTCCCAGCGCATCGCGCTCGGGCCGATGTTGAGCGCGTCTCGTTCCTGACGCGTGTCGGCGGCGCCGCGCTCGGTCATAACCCAGCGCCCGCCTTTGCCGTAGAGCGCGATGTTGAGGCAGCTATGGTCGATCGGAATGTCGCGGCCAGATTTCTTATAGTACGGGGAAAAGACGCTGCCGATAAACCCGATGATGGTCAGCCCGTAACGTTCGTCATCGCTGAGCGCGTCGACATACCACCAGCGGTAGCCTTGCGGGTGAACCACGGTGTCGAAATAAGGTCGGACAGCACGGCTTCGCTCGCCAACCTGCCCGATAAGGCGGCCATCGGCACCCCCGCGCCCGGATGAGTCGCCCCGCCCGCGCAGTAAAGCCCACGGATCGCTGTCCGGCTGCCCGGGCGCAGGAAGGACGCCGCCCACCCGTGCGAGGCCCGTCCATAAAGGGCTCCACCCGTCGCCGGGAAGAGTGTCGCGAAGTCGTTCGGCGTCACTAAGTGGTGCGGCAGGGGCTGCTCCAATTCCAGCCCGCAGTTCCTCAGCCGTTCCAGCATGTTCGACGTGCATAACTCTCTCTCCTCCGAAGAATATTGGTGGCGGTCGCCATTGGCAGGCGCGTTCACGATGATTTGCAAGCGTTCTGGGCCTGAGGGTGTGCCCTTGGCGCGGTCGAGCGCGCAGATATAGGCGGTCGGGCGCAACGGCGGGGTGCCGTCTTTGATGTCGCGGAATTCGGCAGGGTAATCAGAACCGAAGAACACATTATGATGATCGAGGTCGAAGCCAGCGGTTTTGGTGTTGGCCAGCCATACCATCGCCGAAAGCGACCGTGCCTTTTCGGGTACCGTTCGTGTAGCTGGTACCGCGTCCTGGCCAAGCAGGCCTAATGCCAGCGCAGCAGGGTCGCCGTTGAAGATGACTTTGGCTGCTGGCATTCGCTCGCCAGTCGCCAATTCGACGCCGGTCGCTGTTTTATCGCGGACAGTGATGCGTGAAACTGGTTGCCCGTACCGAAACATAGCACCCTTTTCTTTGGCCAGTTTCTCAAGCGCATTCGCCAGCGCACTCATCCCGCCCTCGATGGCCCAAACCCCCTGAGCCTCGACATGCGCGATCAGCATTAAAGTGGCGGGTGTCTGGAACGGCGAAGATCCGCAATAGGTCGTGTAACGCCCGAACAACTGCCGCAGCCGGGGGTCAGGGAAATACTTGCCTAGCGCAGACCACAAAGACGTATAGGCGCGCAGGGTCATCCAGTCAGGCAACCCGCGCAATCCCATGCGCCAGCCAAGCGTTAGCGGATCGGTCTTCGAGCCGCGCAAAAAAGGGCGGTCCAGCGCATCGTGCAGCCGCTTCGCTTCTTTTGAAAACTTGCGGAAACCGGCGGCGGCTTTTGCGCCTGCAAATTCTCCAATGGCATCAACGCTGTGTTGATAGTCGGCATAGAGGTCCAGCCGCTCATCGGGCCCCCATGCGTGACGCGCGATCCGGTCGGCACGATGTAAAGTGATATAGTCTTCGCCGCGCGCACCCGCTGCTTGGAATATCTCGTCGATCACCGAACGCATCGTGAAAACCGTGGGACCGGCATCAATCATCGCGCCGCCCACGTCCAGCTGGCGGACCTTGCCGCCGGGACCGTTTTCCTTTTCCACGACGGTGACAGGCACCCCCCGAGACGCCAGCAAAACCGCACTCACCAAGCCGCCGATGCCTGCTCCAATGATAACGGTCTGACAGCTTTGAACGATGTGTCCGCTCCTCACGCGAAGTTTCGGTTTGACCGAAAGCTATCAGAAGTCCAATCAAATGGACAATAAATATGTCCGAACAATTCGACAATCTCACTTGGAAGACCCGCTGGGTGATGCGCCGCAATGCCATATTGGGCAGCGAGGCGTTTCAGCGATGGGCCTCGCGCACGCCAATTATCCGAGGCATCGCAAGGCGGCGCGCGGCGGCGCAGTTTGATATGATTGCCGGCTTCATCTACTCGCAAATCTTGATGGCTTTTGTACAAGCCGGGCTTATCGAGTTTTTGAACGGGCATCTTCGCAGTTTTGACGAGATTGCCGATTTCACGCGGATGGAACCGGATGCGACGGAGCGACTATTGAGGGCGGGCCAGTCGTTGCAAATCGCCGAGTCGCCGCAAGGCGTCCTTTGGACGCTGGGCGAGGCTGGCGCGCCGCTGTCGGCCAATAAAGGCGCGATGGCGATGATCAGGCATCATCATTTACTCTACTGTGACCTTGGCGATCCACTGGCGCTTCTGACTAAAGGTAGACGCGAAGAAACAGCATTATCCGCTTACTGGACCTACGCATCCAAGGATGAAAGCAAGGCTGAAGCGGCAGGATATTCCGAGCTGATGGCCGCGACTCAACCGATGGTGTCGCAGCAAATCATCGATGCTTACGACTTCTCCGCGCATAAGCGCATGCTCGATATCGGTGGGGGATCGGGGGCATTTACGCTCGCGATTTCTGGAGTTGCGCGAAAATTGCAATTCGGCATTTTTGATTTGCCCGACGTTATCAGCGAAGCGCGGAAGCGACTCGCAACCGACCAAGTCGGCCTGCACATCGAATTTCACCCCGGAAGCTTTAAAGAGAATGCAATTCCTGCGGGTTATGATTTGATCACGCTCGTGCGCATCCTACACGACCATGACGACGATGTCGTCCAGGCGTTGCTTCTTAAAATTTATGACGCTCTTCCGCCGGGCGGGCGGTTGCTAATCGTCGAACCGATGGCCGGAAGCGCGGGCGCCACGCGTATGGGCGACGCATATTTCGGGCTTTATTTGTGGGCTATGGGTTCGGGCAGGCCTCGGACAGCCGCAGGAACGACTGAGATGCTCAGAAGCGCTGGTTTCACCACGATAAATCCCGTCAAAACTGCGCTTCCGATCATCACCAGCGCGCTTGTCGCGATAAAATTACATTGAAGTGTCCAAAATATTTGACAATTAAATCTGTTCCGATAACTTGACACCTGACAGAGTCTCTAGCCGTCAAAATCGGCGAAGAGACCGCAGGAGGATTAGGTGGTTTTGGAGACTTCAGCCGTCATATTTGATGCACCGGGCAGTCTGGAAATGCGCAAAACTGCGCTGATTGCCATGGAGTCGGGCGATGTCAGTGTCGAAATTCATTTCAGCGGCATCAGTACTGGTACCGAAAAGCTATTATGGACCGGTCAAATGCCTGCATTCCCCGGCATGGGCTATCCTTTGATACCCGGATACGAATCGGTAGGTCGAATCGTTGCTGCGGGCGCTGAACATCAATCGCGAATCGGTGAATGGGTTTTTGTCCCAGGAGCCAGTTGTTATCGCGATGCCCGTGGCCTGTTCGGCGGTGCTGCACGCAACGTCATTGTCGCTTCTGCGCGGGCGATTCCGATTTCTGAAAAGCTGGCGGAGCAGGGGATATTGTATGCTCTTGCGGCAACCGCGCTGCACGCCATTTGCCACGGCGAACCGCCTCAGTTGATTATTGGCCATGGCATCCTTGGGCGCCTGCTTGCGCGGCTAACCGTAGCGGCGGGCGTTCCGGCTCCGGTAGTGTGGGATACAAACCACGCGCGCCAGTCGGGTGCGAGCGGATACAATGTCATTCACCCCGACGACGATGACCGCCGCGACTACGCCCATATTTACGATGTCAGCGGCGACGCTTCGTCGCTCAACAGCTTCATTGGTCGTCTCGCAAAGGGCGGCGAATTGGTTTTGGCGGGTTTCTACAGCCAGCCGATCAGCTTTGCTTTCGCGCCTGCTTTCCAGCGCGAAGCCCGTCTTCGTATCGCCGCCGAATGGCAGCCCGAAGATTTGGCTTCGGTTCATGCGTTGATCGAAACCGGTGCGTTGGATCTGTCCGGCCTCATCACCAGCGTCGAGCCAGCGGCCAACGCAAGCAATGCTTATCCCGAAGCTTTTGAAAACCCCGATTGCCTGAAAATGGTTCTCGATTGGAGAGATTGTCAATGAGCATGCTCGATATCGACGCATTGCGGAACGAGGCTTCTATCGATCCCGATCCCGTGCCGACTGGTGAAGTCACCAAGGAAACGCAGATTATCGCGATTTACGGCAAGGGCGGCTCGGGCAAGAGCTTTGCGCTGGCCAACCTGTCCTACATGATGGCGCAGCAGGGCAAGCGCGTATTGCTCATCGGTTGCGACCCCAAGTCGGATACCACCAGCCTGTTATTCGGCGGCAAATCGACGCCGACGATCATCGAAACGTCGTCAGCTAAAAAACTGGCGGGTGAAGAAATCAGCATCGAGGATGTCTGTTTCCAACGCGATGGTGTTTTTGCGATGGAGCTCGGAGGCCCCGAAGTCGGTCGGGGATGTGGCGGCCGGGGGATTATCCATGGCTTTGAAACGCTTGAGAAGCTCGGGTTCCACGATTGGGGCTTTGACTATGTCCTGCTCGATTTCCTCGGCGATGTTGTTTGCGGCGGATTCGGTCTGCCGATTGCGCGCGACATGTGTCAGAAGGTCATCGTCGTGGCGTCGAACGACCTGCAGTCGCTCTATGTTGCCAACAATGTTTGCAAGGCAGTCGAGTATTTCCGCAAGATGGGCGGGAATGTGGGCGTTGCGGGGATGATCCTCAACAAGGATGACGGCACAGGCGAAGCGAACGCTTTTGC
>JANLSY010000129.1:0-3764 GCA_031362665.1 Sphingomonadales bacterium | reverse complement strand
CGGCAAGCTTTGGGTTCGGCGTGCTGCTCAACTTCGGAGTTGGAAACTTTGCCCCTACCCTGGCCTTGCTCAGCCTGATGGGCCTCGATCCGCGCTACTGCTTTCCGATCATGGCCGGTAGCAGTGGCTTGGCTGGCATCGTCGTTGCCAGCCGTCATGTGGTGGCCGCAAAGATAGACCTGCGGATCGCGTTGGGCATAGCGCTAGGGGGCATACCCGCCGTGCTGGTCGCGGCCTTTTTGGTCAAGTCGATGCCGGTCGAAACGCTGCGCTGGCTGGTGATGGTGGTCGTCATCTACACCGCGGTGGTCATGCTGCGCTCCGCGGCAGCGGGACGGCGGATTGCGGGCCAACAGAACCTCGCTTAGTCGCCACTGAGACGAAAGTCGATCTGTGACAGTAGAACCACTGAGGCTCACAGCAGGGTGGGTAACGGTCGTTGACCTCGCACACGGATCGACGACAACTTCCCGTAGTTCCTTGCCTAAAACCGGCCAGTCCGCTCACGGCCCAACTAACGCCGTTTCCGATTACCGAGACATATGTCCGCTTTCGGGGTGTGGCTGGAATCGGGTAAATGTCTGCAATTGGGTCGTTTGCTGACCTTCGGCTTTTGGGGGCTGTCCCTTTGAAGCTGCCCGTTTCCTCAAAGGGTCACTAAGTTCGCTAGCCAGTGTCCGCCGCCCCGAAAGCCAATTAGTAACCAATGCTATGCTGCTGCCTAATCCGCCGGATTATGCTTCGCCAGAAATGCGTCCATCGCGGACAGCAACGCAAACCGGTCAGCCTGCCGCCCAAAATAATGATCGGCCAGCGGCAACGAGACAAACTCAACCTGTTTTTCCGACTTGGTCATCGCATTGTACATCTTTACCGACTGCACATGGTCCACCGTCACGTCGCGCTTGCCGTGTACAAGCAACAGCGGCGCTTTCATTCTCCCAATCGCATTGATTGGTGATATCGCGTTGAAATCTGGCGTCATTTCCTGCCACTGCTTCTTGTACAGCTTGCCGCGCAGCGAATCCCCGAAATCGTTGACCTCGCGCCGCAAAGCCGCGACACCCGAGATTGAAATGGCACATCGATACAGATCGGGATCCTTGGCAATCCCCCACATCGCCGCATAGCCACCATAAGAGGCGCCTACAATGCATACGCGTTTCGGGTCGGCAATCCCCTGATCCACTGCCCATTTCACGCCGTCGCTGATGTCATCTTGCATGGCAAAACCCATCTGGCCTTTGCCCTTCTCGATAAACTCGGTGCCATAACCGGTCGACCCGCGAAAATTGGGTTGCAGCACGGCGTAGCCACGACTTGCAAGAAATTGCGTCCAATAATCATAGGTCAATGTGTCGTGGCCCCACGGCCCGCCGTGCGGCATAACAATGAAAGGCAGATTTTTAGGTGTGCGCGCTTTCGGTAATGTCAGCACGCCTTCGATTTCGAGCCCGTCGCGCGCCTTATATTGTACCATCTTTACGGGCGCCAATTTCTTGCTGCCGATTTTCTCGTTCACCGCCGCCAATTTATTCAATACACCGACTTTGGTGTCGAAAAAATAGATGCTGCCCGGGCTTTCGGCTGAATCGATGCGCACTAGCATCTTGCTCCTGTCGGCATTCATGCTCTCGATCTGCACACGCGAATTCGGCACCGACTTGGCGAAATTTTCCTGCAGGGTCGCAAGCGCGGGGTCGAACCATTTGACGGGGACGTTTCGATCGGTGGTATAGGCCCCGAGTAACACGCCGTCATCGCCCATAATCACACCTGAAACCTCACCCTTTTCCGGTTGAAAAACCACCTTCACCTGTTCAAGCGTAGACAGGTTTACCTCAAATATCCCTGTCATTCCTTGCGCATTGTCTCGCATAACCAATGCGTTATCGCCGTCGGGCAGATATAGGAATGGCACCGTCAACACGCTGCCATCGCCATAGGTCGATTTGTCAGCAGTCTTGAACGCGCTCGAACCATCGGCACGATAAAGCAATCGCGAAGTCAAGCGGCTGTCATTATACGAAAGCCCGATGCGGACGTTGCCGAGATGATCCGCGCCCCAGTCCATCACCCCTTCACGCCCATTCAGCGCTTGGCGTTTCTTGCCTGTAGTAACATCGACGCGATAGACCTTCGGCCAGAATTCCGCATAATTGCTATAGATGCTGCCCTGTCCTGCCACGAGAATATCAGTGCTACCATCGTTCGGCACATAGAGAACATCGGCGCTATTCTGCCCGGCCAGATCCCATAGCAACTTTGTGAGTTTGCGCGTGTTGCGGTTGATCGCAATCAGGCGGTTGACATACCAGCGCTCATTTTCGACCGGCAACAGGCCCGTTAGCGTTACGATGATATTATCGTTGCCCACCCAGCGTATCGTGCCGGGCTGTGTTTCTTCGGGCACCGCCATGATTGTCGTTGTCGTCGCGTCGCCGTTGATCGGCATGATCAATATCCGCTGCTCGCCATTGATACCGAACAACCCGGCAACGTGCGTGCCGTCGGGCGAGATATGCGCCTGCTCGACGAAGGGCAGAGCAGCGAAAGCCTCGACCGGCAACGGCGCGGCGGGGGCGGCCTGTGCTTGCGGCGCTACCGGAGTTTGGGCAAACGAGGGAAAGGCAAAAAGCGATACTGCGACCACGAAACGGAAAAACATTGATCCCCCAAAAGCGATTGTACATGCCATCCCTGTTTAGCGGTTGAATTGCGAAACGCAAAAAAAAGGGCGGCATCTCTGCCGCCCTAGTCGCTTCGGTTCGTGAAACTCGTGTTACCGCCCATTGTTTGCGACAATGTCCACTGACGTGCCGCCGCCGGGGCTTGCGTTGAAAGTGATGAAATAGGCGCCGCCATCATTGTCGCGGGTGCCGCCGAGCACATGCTCGCCTGCGCGGATCTGGTGTTCGGCGTTATAGCCCGACTTGCGCGCGCGGGTGTAATAATAGTCGATTACGCTCTGCATCGCCGCCGCCGTGGTAAAGCTTGCGACGCGGATATCGCAGATGCCGCCATCGACGCCGCCGGCTTCTTTCACGCGGCCCTTGGGATAGACGGGGAATTCTGGCGGCATACGGGTCGCCCAGCCCGCGCCATATTGCAGCTTGGCATCGCAGGTGCCCTTTCCGCGCGTGACGCCCTGGTCGGCGGCGAGCGCCCCCAACGTCACTGCGCGTTTCTCGCCGCAATTGGTGCAATCTTCGGCAGCAACGACGGTCGGCTTGGGCGCGCGCATCAGTTTCGCGCCGTCGAGTGTTTCGATCGAAGCATCACCATCATAGCCGCTGTCCGCGGGAACCGCGCCCGACAAGGGCTTGTCCGCGACCTTGACGGTGTTCACATTGGCGCTGTTGGTCAGGTCGGGATCGACCAGAATGCGATCGTTAAGCGCAGCGTTCATTTCCGGATCGCTGCCCTTGCCCACCAGCTTGTTGTCGAGGTCGGCAACAGCGGCTTCGTCACTCGTCTCGCTTCCGCACGCCGCCAGCGGCAACGCGAGCGCCACGCCCAGCAACAGCGGCAAGGTAAGGCGCGGAAAGCGGCGCATCAGATGGACTCCTGTGAACTTCATGGACCCACGCTGCGTCCGCGCGGCACCAATAGCCACCCCTAAAGGTGGTTAATCGCACCCCCGAGTCGTATTTACCCTAGCCAAAGCGCGGCTTTGTACCAGCGCGGGACAGCTTAATTGCTATTTGATAACGCCGCGATAGCTGATCTTGCGGGTGCCGCCCGGCGCAATCGCGTCGGGGAAT
>JANLSY010000100.1:0-1777 GCA_031362665.1 Sphingomonadales bacterium | reverse complement strand
CGGATGCCATAGCTGTTGAACCAGTCGAACAGTGGGTGGCTGAGACATCCGATATAGGCCAAGGCCAGCAGCCAGCCTTTGTAGATCGGCAGCCTCTTATCAGGCCGATTTCCTCGCCGCGTCTGCCATTGGTCAAACCACAGCATGATGCCCCACAGCATCAGCGGCAAAACCAGCATCGCAATCGGCCCATGCGTAATCCCGCGCCGTATCGCCAGATGCTGATGCCCGCCCAGCAAAGTCGCCACCGCGTCGATATCGGGAATATTCGCGGCAATAATCAGCGTCGGCATTGCCAACCCCGTCTTACGCTTCAACCCCATCTGGCCAATGAGTGCGCCGACCAAACTATGTGTCAGATTATCCATTTCGCCTTGCTGGCGGAGCGAGGCGGCGGACGCAATACCGTTCTATAGCTGTGAGGATGCTAAATCTCGGGATGTCCGTCCGCCACGGTCCAGGTCTGGCCCTTGACCAAAAGGTTGCTCAGGTCGGCAACCTTGCCCTCGCTGACCGCGCGGTTTTGTTCGACCACCGCGTCGTTAAACGTGGGGCGCGGATCGTCGTAGAGGACGCCAAGCGCCATCGGGAATTCACCGAAGCGCATTTCGACAAGCATGTGCGCGATCGATCGGTTAGTGACATTGTGGACGATGACGCCCGCCGCCTGCCAGTCGCCATCGACGACATCGACCACCTTGAGTTCAAGCGCCTCGACATCGAGCGCAATGCCCTTCAGCCCTTTGGCAAACAACATTGGCTCGCCATCCTTAAGCCAAAGCTGCTGGTCTTCTGCCCCCTTTGGCGCGGCGAAGTCCTCGAACACGTCCTTGTTGTAGACGATGCAGTTCTGGAAAATCTCAATGAATGCTGCACCGCGATGTGCATGCGCAGCCTTTAGCACTTCGGGCAAATTCTTCGACACATCGAACCCGCGCGCGACGAACCGCGCGCCCGAACCTAGTGCAAAGGCGCAAGGCGTTGCTGGCCGGTCGACCGAACCATAAGGCGTCGACGGGCTGTTGGTGCCGATCCGCGACGTCGGCGAATATTGGCCCTTGGTCAGGCCGTAAATCTCGTTGTTGAACAGCATAATCTGGCAATCCAGATTGCGCCGCAGCAAGTGCATCGTGTGGTTGCCGCCAATCGACAACGCATCGCCGTCGCCGGTGATGATCCACACATCAAGGTCGGGATTGGCGAGCTTCACGCCTGTCGCCACCGCCGGCGCGCGGCCGTGGATGGTATGGAAGCCATAGGTTTCCATATAATAAGGGAAGCGCGACGAGCAGCCGATGCCGCTGATGAACACGGTGTTTTCTGGTGTGGCGCCGATTTCCGGCATGGTGCGCTGAACGGCCTTGAGAATTGCGTAGTCACCGCAACCGGGGCACCAGCGGACTTCCTGATCGGTCTCCCAATCCTTGGGCGTGGTCGTCTTGATGGGGGTCATGTCGTTCATGCTAGCGCCTTTTCAATAGCGGCTTCGATTTCGGCGATGGTGAAGGGTTGGCCCGATACCTTGTTCAGCGGGCGGGCATCGACGAGGAACTGGTCGCGCAGCACGGTCTTGAACTGGCCAGTGTTCATTTCGGGCACGATCACCTTGTCGTAGCCTTTGAGCAATTCGCCCAGATTTTTGGGCAGCGGCCAGATATGGCGGACGTGGATGTGGCTGACATCGAGCCCCTTGCGGCGGCTGCGCAGTACCGCCTGATGGATCGGGCCAAAGGTTGATCCCCAGCCAACAATCGCAAGCTTCCCGCCCGGAACGCCG
>JANLSY010000085.1:0-3068 GCA_031362665.1 Sphingomonadales bacterium | reverse complement strand
CCGGCTTGCAAAACCGCATCGGGCAAAATCATATCCGGGTCGAGCGCGGCTATCGCAGGAAGGCTGATATTCAGATTGACCGTCTGGGCGTCTGCGGCGGACGCAAAGGAGCACGCTCCGGCCGATAGCAGGAGCGCATGCCGCGTCCCCAAACGCGTTAGCCTATCGTGAGGCTGGCGTAAAAAATGCCTCAACGCTGCCCCCTGTTTCGGGCAGGACGATCGCTGTCTGCAACCTTCGCGTCTGCCCTGCTCCCACCAGACCGTATCCGATATCTTGTGAAATCTGATCGCCGGTCATCGACTTTTTAAACACTTCCTTGCCGCTGGCATTCTTCTGGACGATGCGAAGCGAGCCGTTCGACAGATAACCATAGGTGTCGGCGTCATTTTTCAGGATCAGCGTCACCCGCGGCTTGCCGTCACCACCAATGTAGGATTCGGCCCCAGCCATCGTTATGTTGGGCCGCCTTCCAGGCATCGCCACGCCGGTCACGATCTGAAAGTTATAGAGCAATTGAACGCCTGACTGGCCCTCGGGCATTTTGACCGGCAATTGCGCGACGGTCACGAAATAATGTTTGCTTTTGACAAGATCGGGATTGCCAACATATTGAATCCGGATTGCTTGTGTGCCCCCTGGCGCGATTTGTGCTTGTGGCGGGAACATCAGCAGATCTTCGGTCTGCTTGCCAGTGCCCCGCACGCCTTCGTCGGTATATTCGGTTTCCTGCGATAGCATCTCGAGGACTACCGGCTTCGCATATTTATTTTCAATAGTGATGATCTGCGACATCCGGCCGCCTGTCGTGGTCAGATCGACGACCACTGGCGACACTGTCATCGCATGGAGGACCGTTGCGCAGATGCCCGCAACTGCCGCTGCGACGATGCCATAACCGGCAAACCGCTTCTTGCTCCACATCATCATTTCTTTTTCCCTGCTTGATGCGAACACATAAAATTCAGCCGAAAAAGTCCCGGGAAAGGGACCGCCCTTCCCGGGACAGATTATCTTAGACGCCTGGCGTCAGTTCGATGGTCAGCAAGCTGATATATTCACCGGCGATCAGACGGTTGGTGTTCGGGGTGAACACGGTGCGCGCCTGCGTACCAGCCAAGCCACCATTCGACGCGGCATTCGAAGTGCCGTCGGCGGTGAAGGTTACAGCTGCGTTAGCAGTCGTTGGACCAAAGCGGCCAACGGTCAATCCGCCACCGATACCGATGCCAGGACCATTGCCTTCGCCATCGCGGGTGCCTTCGATTGGCGTGAAGCCATCGCTGCGCGTTGCACCAGCGATTGACATTTCGACATCATAGACAACGGCGCGGTTGAACAGGTCAGTTCCCTGATTGCCGGTGTCGGTGACAAACGCGGTCCGGTACATCTGAAGCGTGTTGCTCGCTCCGGTGCACCATGCGTTTACGCCAGCGCCGTTCATGGTGGCTGCGACGTCCGACGAAACGGTCGTGCGTGCAAAACCGCCATTGTCCGAAATCTGGTTTCCACCAATGCTAAGCGTGTAATCGCTTGCCGACAGGTTGCACTTGGCAGGGTTCATCGCACGCAGCGTGAACGTTTCTTCGTCGGTGTTGCGGTTGTTACCATCGGCGAATGCCGGGCTCGATACTGCTGCTGCCAGCATGGTTGCTGCAAAAAGATACTTTTTCATCACTTAAACTCCTTTGGTTGCGATACTAAATGCCTGAAAATATTGGAGTTCAGGTTCTCCTTTTGCGCCCGTTCTTCTTTTATTTGAGCGAGAAAGACGAGATCACAATTTCGTTTGATTTGCTTTCAGATCATGTTCGTGGCCCCACCACGATAGTCAGTGTTTCCGAATAGGCCCCGGCGACGAGCCGCGCGGTGTCACCCTCGCTGCCCGACCAGCGCACCGTGAGCGATCCTTCGGTGCCAATGGCGGTGCTGCGCCGTCCGGCGGAAAAGCCTTTTCCGGGCTGCGCGCCGTAAAACGCACAATCGCCCTGCGCTGCGCTCAGTTTTACAGAATCGCATTCGCCCGCGTCGACAAGGCCATCCTGATCGGTGTTAAAGGCAAGACCCGCGATATACGCCTTGCGCGTGGCAAAGCCGCCGAAGTCGCTTGACGCGCCTTCGCTTGAGACAAGCTGCATGGCTCCGTTCTGCGCGGCGACGCCAATCCGGAACGGCGTGTTACAATCGAGTTTGAAATTGAACGACACGCTGTTTGCGGTATCGATGCGGCCTGCATCTTTCGACTTGGCACCAAGCGCGGATATGCCGCAGCGTTCGCCAATCGACGCCTCGATATCGATTTTAAGGCTGTCGCTGACAGGAGGCTTGGCCAGAGCAGTGCCCGAAACCATTACGCCTGCAATCGACAAAATCGCCAATAATACTCTTTTCGTTCTACGCACAGTGCCCCCGGTGCGACCTGCAACGACAGCAGATCATGTCTCTCCAGATGTGCGACCCCTGGTTAACCTTCGATCGGCAATTTTTGCCATTCCTTTTTCGAAGGTAAATTTTGGTAACCCGATTTATTCACTCGAGTCTAACTAAAATTATACTTAACATGTTCATGCTTGGGACACTTTGAATGCTTCGCAAAGGTTTGAATTCGTGGAATCCCTAGGAAAAATTGCCGATGCGGCCTAACTAAAAATATATACCGTTTTGGCAGGGGCCGGTCTGTAAAATGCAGTAAAGAATTAACATTCAGGGTTAATAGATACGCGGCCTGATCTGCGACTCGCATCTCGACTCGGATGAATTAGCCTCTGTTAGTCCACCGCGGGCTACTGCTTGTGAAGCCACCGGCTTAGCATGCTTTGCTTGGTGAGTGGCGATTGCCAGAATTCCGGATTTTAAAATCTGCAACATTTATCCACCTACATGTCCGCTCGTTCGCCGACCGCAATGAAACCGGACTGTCGGCACTGTCTGACATAGCGGCCATATCAACCTCGCTGATGCAATGTCCGCTTTTGGGGGAGCCAGCCGGCGCTTATAATGACTGCGTTTGGGCGCAAAGCTGCCATTGCGGTTCGGGCTGAACGAACGGTGGATTACTGCGCCCCAGT
>JANLSY010000025.1:0-6551 GCA_031362665.1 Sphingomonadales bacterium | reverse complement strand
GGACGGGCGAGCGCCTTCGCGCGATGCGCCTTTAGCCGTGTGAACTCTTCGGGGATAGGGTGCATCTAGTCGGCATAGAATAGAAACCGCCCACCGGTGCAATCGGCCAGCGTGAAATCGGCGCCGCAGGCCTAACCTTTTTCCTGATTTGCCGCGACAATTGCCACTGGATCACCGCCAGCACGACAATGAACATCGGGAAGGCGAGCATGGCGATGTCGGTCTGTGCGCCTTGGGCTATGAGGAAGGGGTAACTGAACAGGATAAGGATCGTGATAAGGCTAAATGCAAAGGCGAGCGGCGCCCACCACTTTCGCATGATGAAGCCGATATCGCCAAGTGTACCGACGCCGACGCCAATCGCATAGGCCGCCCATGCCCAGCCAAGCATTCCGACCCAAAGGATACGCTGGCTTTGGGTAGCTATTTCTTCGGATGACGGCTCAGTCGAGTGGGATGTAGGCCGCGATGTCGCGCGGTTTCAGGTACAGTACATCGTCATGGGCAACGCTGTTGGTTAGCGCATAAAAGGCCTTCGCCTTGTCGGCGCTCATTCCCATTTCACGATAGTAATCGACATATTCGCGGTTGACGGGATCGCTCGTCGCATAATCATCGGGTTCGAATCCGTCTTCGTCGAGCCAGCTATGCACAGCGAATTCGGCGTCGGGTGCCGCGCTTCGCTTTGCGCCTGCAAGAAACAGTTCTACTCCGCCCGAGCGCACCGATCCGCCGTTGGGAACATAGGTCGCTATCCCCGCCAATCGGACCATGCGTGCGAGAGCAAGATTGGCTTCATCGTCGCCCGTTCCCGGGCAATCGATCATGTCGATCTGGTTGATTGCAGGATACGCACGGAGCATCGCCTTGAACTGTGCAGGCGTGTCGCTTTCGATGCTGCCGTTCAGTTCGACTCTGTTCGGCGTGACCACGTAGAACGGTCCGAAGCGGGAAATTGACGGCGAGGTGGCTGCTGCGGATGCCGCCTCCCCGACCCATTCATAGACTGAAGTCTCGACGTTGACGCTGGAAAAGGCATGCCCGCCCGTTGGCGCAAGGGTGAATGCGCCAAGGACGAGCATGCGTAGTGCGACGGACTGCGTCATCCGACTGCTTTGGCGACAAGGCTGTTAGGAAGTCGTCACCGCGAGAGGTTAAGCCGTAATTAGCTATATTCGGCGATATGCGAGTGAATCGTATACGAAGCGCACGCGATTGCATCGCGCATCCGCATCCTGTCACAAAAGCCTGGTCGGCGGGTGGTTCGCTGACGGGGCTTTCGTCGGCGGCCACCCTTACCTTTGACCGGCGAAAGCCCTTTTTCTTACCCGGATGGTTGGAGGAAGGCGCTTCATGGTATCAACGGTGGCGACCGTCGCCTATCTGGGACTTGAGGCGCGCAGCGTCGAGGTGCAGTGCCAGATCGCTCCGGGCTTTGTCGGATTCACCGTTGTCGGATTGCCCGACAAGGCAGTAGCAGAGAGCCGGGAGCGTGTTCGCGCCGCAATTTCGGCACTGGGGCTGGCGCTGCCGCCCAAGCGGATTACAATCAACCTGTCGCCTGCTGATTTGCCCAAGGAAGGATCGCATTACGACCTTCCGATTGCGCTGGCCTTGCTCGGTGCGATGGGTCTGGCCGATGCAGAGGCGTTGGCGCATTATGTTGTGGTGGGCGAACTGGGGCTCGATGGCCGGGTTGCCGCTTCGCCTGGTGTGCTCCTCGCTGCGCTGCATGCTTCTTCCCGCGACATGGGACTCATTTGCCCGGCGACGCAAGGACCCGAAGCCGCGTGGGCAGGGCAGATTGAAGTAGTTGCCGCGCCCGATTTGCTAGCGCTGCTCAACCATCTGAAAGGGCAGGCGCTGCTCCGCACGCCGGAGCCGGGAATAGCCGAACCGCCAACTAAAGGTCCGGATCTAAAGCAGGTAAAGGGGCAAGAGACGGCGAAGCGAGCGTTGGAGATTGCTGCGGCTGGCGGGCATAATCTCGCGATGGTCGGGCCGCCAGGTGCTGGCAAGTCATTGCTCGCATCGTGCATGCCGGGGATATTGCCTGAACTGACACCGGCAGAAGCGTTGGAAGTGTCGATGATCGCGTCGGTTGCAGGAACGCTCGAAGGCGGGCGGCTGGTGCGGACGAGGCCGTTTCGCTCACCGCACCACAGCGCCTCAATGCCTGCATTGGTAGGTGGCGGCTTGCGCGTTCGTCCGGGGGAAGTCAGCCTAGCGCATCTCGGCGTGCTATTCCTCGACGAACTGCCCGAATTTCAGCGCGGGGTTCTCGACAGCTTGCGCCAGCCGCTCGAAACTGGCGAGGTCAGTGTGGCACGGGCGAACAGCCATGTAACCTTCCCCGCTAATGTCCAGCTCGTGGCGGCGATGAACCCCTGTCGCTGCGGGCATTTGGGAGATGCGGCGCTAGCCTGCAGCCGTGCCCCTCGTTGTGCAGCGGATTATCAGGCGAAAATTTCGGGCCCATTGCTCGACCGGATCGACCTGCATGTCGAAGTGCAGGCGGTCAGCGCAGCGGATCTCGTCCTGCCGCCGCCTGCGGAAGGTTCGGCTGAAGTCGCGGTCAGAGTTAAAGCGGCCCGTGAAATCCAAAGCGCTCGCTTGCATGGCACAGGGATGCGCACAAACGCCGAACTCGATGGCGATGTGCTGCGCGACTATGGAACGCCAGATGAACCTGGACAGAAGCTCCTTGCCCAAGCGGCCGAGGCGATGCGATTGTCGGCGCGCGGCTACACGCGGATTTTGCGCGTATCGAGGACCATTGCCGATCTGGCGGGCGTTGAAAATGTGGGGCGCTTACATATCGCTGAAGCTCTCAGCTATCGGCGGCAAGCTCCGCGAAATTAGCTGGTGCGGATGGCGGGACTCGAACCCGCACGCCCAAAAGGACAACAGATTTTAAGTCTGTAGCGTCTACCATTCCGCCACATCCGCGCGGACCTTCGCAGACAGCATTATATCTGCACGGTCAAGAGGCTTTAGCTGTGCGCTACTTGTTAAGCCGCTCGCGTACTTCCTTACCCGGTTTGAAATAAGGGACCCGCTTCGACGGGACATCGACCGAAGCCCCGGTGCGGGGATTGCGGCCTTTGCGCGGGGATCGGTCTCGGGTAGAAAATGCGCCAAAACCGCGAAGTTCGACCCGGCCGCCATCGGCCAGTCGTTGGATAATCTGGTTGAAGAATAGATCGACAATCTTTTCGATCTCTTCGGTTTTCAACTCGGGATTTTCGCCTTCCAGCTTCTTGATCAACTCGGACCGGATCATGCACTCAATCCTTCTATTGTGTTTCGATAGAAGCCCGACGGCGGGGATGTCATGCGACCAAGCGGCATCCTCTTTTGGACTGTTCGTCAATTTGCCAGAAAATTTTTGATTTTACAATGCTCTTGCCGTTGCAGTCGTTTGCATTGGCGCAATAAAAACCCGCCCTTGTTGCCAAGGGCGGGTTTTATGTCCCAAAAATAGAACTTTGGTTAGAAAGCCGAGGCTTACTTCTTGGCACCCTTCAGGGCTTCGCCAAGGATGTCGCCAAGCGACGCGCCCGAGTCGGACGAACCATATTGCTCGACAGCCTGCTTCTCTTCGGCGAGTTGAAGCGCCTTGATCGAGAAGTTCGGCTTCTTCGAACGGTCGAAGCCTGCGACCTGAACGTCGAACTTCTGGCCGACCTGGAAGCGGTCAGGACGTTGTTCGTCACGGTCGCGGCCAAGGTCGGCGCGCTTGATGAAGCCGGTTGCGCCATCATCGCCAGCCTGCACTTCAAGGCCGCCATCGCGAACTTCAAGCACGGTGACGGTAACGGTTGCACCCTTCTTCAGGCCGCCAGCCGAAGCAGCACCGGCTGCCGAAGGGGCACCCTTTTCAAGCTGCTTGATGCCAAGCGAAATCCGCTCTTTCTCGGCATCGATGTCGAGCACGATGGCTTTGACGGTTTCGCCCTTGCGGTGAAGATGCAATGCTTCCTCGCCGGTGATTCCCCATGCGATGTCGGACATGTGGACCATGCCGTCGACGTCGCCATCGAGACCGATGAACAGACCGAATTCGGTCGCGTTCTTGACTTCGCCTTCGACGGTCGAACCGACCGGGAATTTCTCGGCGAACGAAGCCCATGGATTGTCGTGCGCCTGCTTGAGGCCAAGCGAGATGCGACGCTTTTCCATGTCGATGTCGAGAACGACAACGTCGACTTCTTGTGAAGTCGAAACGATTTTGCCCGGATGGACGTTTTTCTTGGTCCAGGACATTTCCGAAACGTGGACCAAGCCTTCGATACCAGCTTCGAGTTCGATGAACGCGCCATATTCGGTGATGTTGGTGACTGCACCTTTAAGCTTCGTACCGACCGGATACTTGGCAACCGCTGCATCCCATGGATCGCTTTCCAGCTGCTTCATGCCGAGGCTAATGCGCTGTGTATCCTTGTTGATACGGACGATCTGCACCTTGACGGTGTCACCGATGTTGATGACTTCGCTCGGGTGGTTGATGCGCTTGTAGCTGATGTCGGTGACATGAAGCAGGCCGTCGATGCCGCCTAAGTCAACGAACGCACCATAATCGGTGATGTTCTTGACGACGCCGTCGATGATCTGGCCTTCCGCAAGATTCTGGATGAGGCCGGTGCGCTGTTCTGCGCGGGTCTCTTCAAGGATGGCACGACGCGAAACAACGATATTGCCACGTTTGCGGTCCATCTTCAGAATGACGAACGGCTGTGCGATGTCCATCAGCGGGGCGACGTCGCGCACGGGGCGGACGTCAACCTGGCTGCCAGGCAAGAATGCCACTGCGCCGCCAAGATCGACGGTGAAGCCGCCCTTAACGCGGCCAAAGATAACGCCGTCAACGCGGTTGCCGGCATCGAATTCGCCTTCGAGGACGTCCCACGCAGCTTCGCGGCGGGCACGGTCACGGCTGAGCATGGCTTCGCCGTTCATATTTTCTACGCGGTCGACGAAGACTTCGACTTCGTCGCCAACTTTAAGATCGGCTTTTTGGCCGGGCATCGCAAATTCACGCAGAGCCACGCGGCCTTCTGATTTCAAACCGACGTCGATGACAGCATGGTCATTGTCGATTGCGGTAACAGTACCTTTTACTACGCGGCCTTCAAAGCCGCCATCTGCGCCGCCGAGTGATTCGTCGAGCATTGCCGCGAAATCGTCGCGGGTCGGGTTTGGCGAAGTTGCCATGTTTGAGTGATCCTAACTAACTATTTTATCCGGCCAATCGGTTGGTTCCGATGGTCTTTGACCAGAAATGCCCCATTGCCCGAATAGCAATAAGGCGTTCGTTTTATGAGGGTTGGTTGAGCAACGCCCCGCCGTTTATCGTTGGTGAAGCTTGGCTTCGACCAGCGCAATCGCGGCTTGAACGGCGCCGCCTATAGTCAAATCGCCCGTATCAAGCAAGAGCGCGTCTTCGGCAGGCTTTAGCGGTGCCGTTACGCGCGATGAATCGCGTTCGTCGCGGGCATGGATATCGGCAAGGATGGCCTCGAACGAGACATCGACGCCGTGGCTGGTCATTTCGGCATGGCGTCGTGTCGCGCGGACGGCGGCAGGCGCGGTAACATAGAGCTTCACGTCGGCTTGCGGCGCGATCACCGTCCCGATATCGCGTCCGTCGAGCAGGGCACCACGAGATTGATTGGCAAAATCGACTTGCCGCTTGTTCAGCGCCGCGCGCACTTCGGGGTGGATCGAAACGCGACTGGCAAGGCCGCCGACGGTTTCGCTGCGAAGGGCAGGGTCGCTCAAAACACTTTCGGGAAAATCACAGGCCTTCACCGCGTCGACTGAATTATCGGGGTCGCCCCCATTTTGTGTCACCTGAAACCCGACGGCCCGATAAAGCAGACCGGTATCAAGAAAGGGCAGGCGGTAATGATCGGCCAGTGCCTTTGCGATGGTGCCTTTGCCCGAGGCGGTGGGGCCATCAACGGCGATAATCATTCTGCGACATCCGGATGCTTCACCTTCTTGTCCCGCGCACGAAGCGCTTTGACGATACCGAATATGGCAATGGCCATCCATACAATCTCAAGTACCATCGTCGGCAGATTGTAATTCACCGTCAACGAAACGGTCAGCAAAGCCGCGCCAAGCAGGTTTGACACGTTGAACCATAGGGTGTTCATCTCGGTGGTGAGGTTGCTGTAGGCGAAAGCAGCAACGATGAAAAAACTGCCCGCAAAACCGATAAGGTCGGCTGCAAAGGGAGAGAGATATTGGATCAATTTGAAACTTTCAGATTTTCGATGATCGCCTCAAATGTCGGAAAGCTGGTCGCAATCGGTGACACGTCGTCAACTGTCACGCCATGATAGCTATGTTGCCCCGCCACCGCGAAGCTCATCGCGATACGGTGGTCGAGCGCGCTGGCAATGGTTGCGCCGCCTTCAAGCGGCTCGCCGCCGCTACCTTCGATGACAAGGCCGTCTTCGCGCTCCTCCACGTTTGCGCCGATGGCTTTGAGCCCCGCTGCCATCAATGCCAACCGGTCGCTTTCCTTGACGCGCAATTCATCA
>JANLSY010000302.1:0-1654 GCA_031362665.1 Sphingomonadales bacterium | reverse complement strand
GCCGCAAATCCCACTCGAACAGCACCTTGCCGACATCGAATACGACGGTGGTAATTTTCTGGCTCATTATCCCGCAATCCAGACGCAAAAAACCGCCCGCGAAATATCCGGGGCGGTCTTTCCAATTTCAGTTTGCTGTCTCAGTTTGATGACAGCAGATGCGATCAATCAGCAGCGCCTAAATTATCCCTGGCGTGCCTTGAAGCGCGGCTGGGTCTTGTTGATCACATAGGTCCGGCCACGGCGGCGAATCACGCGGTTGTCGCGGTGACGACCCTTGAGGGACTTGAGAGAATTGACGACTTTCATCGGATTTACCCGTCTTTTGTTTAGCTAAAGCTTGAATTGAAGGCGCGCTCCTATGGGCGGAGGCGGTCAAAGTCAAGCGCGAAGCCTGCGTTTTTACGATTCAGCGGCGATACATCACTTGCCATCATATAAGCGCGGCGTAAGGATAGCGCCATGAACAAGATAAACCGACTTTTGCCATTATTGATGCTGGCATCTTTATCTGCCTGCGTGGTCCCTACTGGACCTGTCGAAGTCACACGCTTCAACCGTGCTGCAGAGGGCGTGGTTTACGGTACCGGCAGCTATTCGGTGGAGGTCGCAGGCGATTCGGCTGCCGGGCAGGGTCTGGCGTCGTCGCCATATCTTGCGGCCGTTGCCCGCGAAATGCAGCGTGTGGGTTATATCGACAAGGTCGGTGGCGGATCGGATGTCACCGCCGAAGTGTGGGTCAGCACCGAGCGGTATGAGCCCGAGCGCCGCTCGCCGGTATCGGTTGGTGTGGGCGGATCGACCGGCAGCTATGGTTCGGGCGTTGGCCTTGGCGTGGGCATAAATCTCGGCGGCGGTCCGAAGGCTCAAGTCGAAACCACGCTCGCAGTCCGCATCGTGCGACGCAGCGACAATCTGGTGATCTTCGAAGGCAAGGCCGCGCAGGCCGCGAAGGCTGGTTCTCCCGCCGCACAATCCGGCATTGCCGCATCGAAATTGGCGCAAGCCTTATTTCAGGGCTTCCCCGGCACGTCAGGCGAGACTATCCGCGTTCCGTAATTTAAGGAATGCAAATGCCCATCACCGACATCAACGCTGCTTTCGACAGCGGCAATATCATCGTCAACGCCATCGACGGCAACAGCGCCAACCTCGCCATCCGCAAGGACAAGGATTCGGAATTTGCGCAATGGTTCCACTTCCGTGTCGCCTGCAATGCGGGTGAGGAACTCACGCTGCGGATTACGGGGCTTGAAGGCAGCGCCTATCCCGGCGGCTGGCCCGACTACCGCGCCTGCGTGTCCGAGGATCGCGATTACTGGGGCCGCGCCGACAGCAGCTACGACAAAAGCGAAGACGGCGGCACGCTGACCATCCGTTACACACCGGCGAGCGACATCGTCTGGTTCGCCTATTTCGCGCCTTATTCGATTGAGCGGCATCATGACCTCGTCGCCGAAACCGCCGGTTGCGAGGGCGTAACCTATCGTTGTCTCGGGCACAGTCTTGAGGGCCAGCCCATCGATTGCCTCGAAATGGGAAGCGGAGACATTCAGGTGTGGCTCTACGCGCGCCAGCATCCCGGTGAAACTCAAGCGGAGTATTGGATGGAAGGTGCGCTCGACATGCTCACCGACATGAGCAACCCGCATAC
>JANLSY010000363.1:0-5372 GCA_031362665.1 Sphingomonadales bacterium | reverse complement strand
TGGAGGGGCTGGTTCCGGAATATGATCATGGCGGATTTGTCCGCGAACGATCCGGTTCGATCCTTCCGGGCATCGCGCCATCCAACGTCTATATCTGCAAGGATGGCGAATATATGATCGGAGCGAACAAGGATTCGCTTTGGCAAAGGCTCGCCGAGGCCATGGGTAGGCCCGAGCTTGGCAGTGACGAGCGCTATGCAACACATCTGGCGCGGGGGCATAACCAACTGGAGCTCGACGCGCTCATAAATTCGTGGACCAGAACCCTGACAGTCGATGAAGTTGATGCGCTTATGATCGAATATTCCATTCCTGCGGGCCGTGTATATCGCGCGCCCGAAATGCTCGCCGATCCCCATTTTAAGGCGCGCGAAGCAATCATCGAAGTTGAAACCGAACGCTTTGGCAAACTCAAGATGCAAGGTGCGTTTCCAAAACTTTCCGCATCCCCCAGCGGCGTTCGTTCCCCAGCACCGTCAATCGTTGGGCAGCATAATGATGAAATTTATGTCGGAATGCTCGGGTTGGACGCAACAGAAATGGCGGCTCTACAGGCAGCGGGGGCAATCTGATGCCATCCAAGGAAGCTGATCTGTCGGAAAATTACTTGGGGGCATTTGACGGACACTTGCAATTCGGCAATCGCCCAGCATTGCTTATCGTCGATTTTGTCATGGCCTATCTCGATAAATCCTCGCCGCTCTATGCAGGAGCCGAAGCAGCGCTGGCCAGCACCGAACGCCTCGTTACGAAAGCTCGGACCGCCGGCATTCCGGTCATCTTCACGAACGTCGTTTACCAGCCCGGCGGTGCCGATGGCGGTTTGTTCTATAAAAAAATCCCCGCACTCAGCGTGTTCGTCAAAGGATCACCCTTGGGAAATTTTCCGCCATCGTTGATGCCGCTAGATGACGAGCTGGTCATTTCGAAGCAATATGCTTCCGCGTTTTTCGGGACGTCATTGGCCTCAACCCTTAGCGCAATAAACACCGATACCCTGATAATTACCGGTATGTCGACATCGGGCTGTGTCCGGGCAACCGCTTTGGATGCGTTGCAGTACGGCTTTGCGCCCTTTGTGGTGCGCGATGCGTGCGGGGACCGTCACCATGCGCCCCACGATGCCAATCTTTTTGATTTGCAGGCCAAGTACGCCGAGGTGATTTCCGAACGTGAAGCATCTGCATTCATGCTGCCTGGATAGCTGCTGTCGAGCGCCTGCTAACGCCTCCACACCAAGCGACGGTCGTCGAGAAGCACCGCCCAATCGATCCGCGTGAATGCGTAAAGTGCGGCCATCACGACAAGCTGGGTGACGATAAAATAGCCGCTGGCGTAAAGTGTCGACTCGAGTGAATCGATCTGGAAACGCCGCCCCGCAGCCTGGCCACCTAAAATGAAGAACGCATAGCTCACAAAACGCCCAAGAAAGAACGGCAGTGCTACTCTAAGCAGCGGCAGACCGGTCAAACCATAAGCAATGAACAGGAAGTTCGATGGCAGCGGACTGAAAGCATAAGATAGAAAAACACCGAATGTCAGCGTCGTCCGTTTTTCGAGACGCCGTCTGATTACATCGACATTAGCGCGCTGCGCCTTACTTAAAAGCTTCTTGCCGATAATCTTGTTCGAAAACAGTGCCAGTGTCAGCCGACCCAATGTGGCGGCCCCCGCACCGACCAATGCCAAAGCCCAAGGGTTGGTCTCAGGGAATTGGAAACCCACAAACGCGAGCGCCATCCATGTCGGTGGCGCAAATACCGGGATCAGGTTGAGGGCAAAGATCAAAGCGATCAACACAGCAAAGGCGAGTGATTGTTCGACCATAGTTTATGCCTTCCGCCTTAAAACTCTTGCTTAGCATATTGGGTCGATGGAACGCTAAAATGTTCAATGACTGCAAAATTGAAATCAGACATTGGCGCTGACCTTCGCGGATGTCCGACATCGCTAACTTTGCGGCCGCTCAACCAGTGCAAATGAGGTCCTTACAGCTGCCGTATACTCACGCGATAAAATTGACGATCTTGATGACTGGGAATGGGCCGAAAGGACACCGTCAACCTTTACACGCGGATCCGGGTAACTTCACAAACTTTCTTGCGAGCGAAACTAGCCTAAGGTTTGGCGGTCGCTGGCGCTGTCTCAGGCATATACCAAAACACCATGATCACACATAATGCGACAAATGCGATCATTGCGCCGGGTGCAGCGGCCCATCCACTGTTCGTCACCAACAGATGTGCGACTAAAGGCGTGAGACCGCCGAACATGGCAGTTGCAGTTGTCGCGCCTAATGCGAGGCCGCTGAGTCTACCCTCGCCGGGGAATTGTTCGGCAGTCGTGACTGCGCCGACAGCGCTAACTGCTCCGCCGAGTGCCGCCATAACAATTGCGCCAGCCCAGGTCGCAGCTCCACCACCAGCCATTACCGCAAACATGCCCGTTGGCAGCAATATGCCGCCAAGTGCAAGCACCAGCAGTATGGGGCGACGACCAAAACGGTCCGACGCAAGTCCTATTAGGGGCGTTATCAGGATGACCGTCAGCGCTGCAAGGACCGAGATCGACAGCGCGCGCGTCTCCGGCATGGTGCCAGTGGCATCAAGGAACACCGGTACATAGGTCATGCCGACATAATAGGTGATTGAACCAAGCGCAGAGATCGCAAAGCCACGTGCAATAGCGCTGCGGTGTCGCGTGAGCGTCTGCCGGATCGGATTTTCCGGCACCGTGCCGGCATCTCGCTGTCGCAGGAATTCCGGTGTTTCTTCGAGCGTTGCGCGTGTTAGCAGGACCAGGCCGGCGAGCGCTGCGCCGAACAGGAAGGGCAGGCGCCATCCCCATGATACAAGCGCATCTTCGGGCACAGCCCAAACGGTCAGCGCCGCCGCACCGGCCGCCAGCAGCGCGCCAATCTCGCTTGCCGCCGATGCGCAGCTGGTGATCAATCCCCGCCGACTGTCCTTCGCACCTTCCATCAAGTAAGCGACGACGCCGGTATATTCGCCACCAACTGAAAACGACATTAAACAGCGCAGCGCGATCAGCAGCAAGCCAGCAAGCGGGCCAATCTGAGCATAAGTAGGCAGCATAGCCGTTGCGAGCATCGCTACGGTCATCAAAGCCATCGAACCCAGCATCGTTAACCGTCGGCCCAGCCGGTCACCAAAATGACCAAAAACCAGCGCTCCGACTGGCCGCATCAGGTAAGCGATAGCAAAGCCGCCGAGCGTTTCCGTCATCGACTGTGGGCCGGTTCCGAAGAACACGCGCGCCAGCACCGTCGAAAAATAGAGGTAAAGTGTGAAATCATACCATTCAACAACGGTCGAAAGCCCGGCCACAACCATCGATCGCCGCGACATCGGCACGCGCAATGCTGGGGAAGCGCTGTGCGCAGTTTGGTAAGTGATTTCAACCACGAGACAAGTTGGCGAATTTCGCAACTGGTGACAAGGCTCTTTGGCCTGTCGCTATAGCCTTTGACAAACGCTTCAGGTTAACGACCAGACGTCATTTAATGATCGACGACATTTGGGCCATTCCGGTCAGGCTGTTTCCGCTAACATTTCAGACGTTCCTGAGGATAAACTTGTCCGTCGAAAGCTGTCTTAAATTCATGACCCGCGATAGACGAGAAATGGCGGTGTACGGAATACCGGGATTTAGGAAACGAGCTGAGGATAAGGTGTATTCAACGGCCTAGTTTATAGATCGGACGAAAATAAACTTTACAAATCCTCAGTTTGACACAAACTCAATTTTATCCGCCGCAGCCCCCGACATAATGAAGCCTATCGGTCTTTCAGTTTCTTCCTGAAGTGCGTTATTTTGGTTTCATGACTTTGCCTGAATTGGCGTGACAGGAGGTCGTTCTTTGTCGAACCCGTGCATCCCCAACCACCATTGCAACGCAATGATTGCGCCCTTTGCAGGTTGCAGCAGACCGATCATCAGCAGAATTGCCATCGGCATCGTAATTGCCATCAGGATTGGCACAGACAGATTGGCGTTTTGTATCAGTGCTATGATGAGCGGAGCCATCAGATGCCCGGTCACGAAAATCGATGCATAAGCTGGAAAGTCATCGGCCTGCTGATGACTCCAATCCTGTCCGCATTGCGGACAACTCAGGATGGGCTTAAGAAACCGTCTGAACAGCCGCGCCTCTCCGCAGCGCGGGCAATTCCCGCGCAAGCCGCGCAGTAACGCGGCCCAGCCTGAAGACGGCAGAATTACAATGCCAATCGTTCGTTCTGATTCGTGGATCTGACCAAGCGGTGTCACCGTCAAAGCTTTGTCAAATGGAGTTCGGAAAAAGCTAGGCATCGAACACTCCAGAAGGAACTGTGGCCCATACGCGCAGATGTGCATTTACCTTATGAATATGCAGCGACCCATTTTCACCGGCACAGTTTGAGCGAAAATCTGATCTACGGGATGCCATAAGAGCTATATACACTATAACTTTAAATTGTTAAGACTTAATTTTGATGTATTATACATCATGGAGATTCTATGATAACATCGCAGCAAATGAGAGCCGCGCGCGCCCTGCTAGGACTTGACCAGCGTCAGATAGCCGAGCTGGCTGGCCTTTCATTGCCCACGA
The DNA here is from genome assembly GCA_031362665.1 of Sphingomonadales bacterium. Lineage (GTDB taxonomy): Bacteria > Pseudomonadota > Alphaproteobacteria > Sphingomonadales > Sphingomonadaceae > Sphingorhabdus_B. The sequence goes on along the minus strand of JANLSY010000363.1, from coordinate 757 downwards.
TCCAGCGCATGGAGGCTTCGGACGGCCAGGTTCGGGGGGTAGTCGACACTCTGGTGAAGGTTATAACCGCCCTTGAAGGCGCTGGTATCGAACTTTTGGGTGAAAATGCGCCCAGTTCGGGCGTGGGACGCGGGGTTCGTCTACGAGCGACGACAAAAGGCAAGCCTGGCGCACACAGCCAATCCCTCCTTTATGATAAGGCCGCAGCCAAGGCGACCCAGCGATGACAATGAAGGCTTAGCTGACTTAACGCGCGAAGCCGACGAGAATCTGCCTTATGAACGTATAGCAGGTAACCTTATGTAGCCGCTGAAGCCTGCCGTTCCAGATAGTCCAACAAATCAGCCATAGCCCCCTGTCCAATGCAATGTCCGATTTTGGGCGAGCCAGGCAGCGCTTACAATGACTGCAACTGGGCGCAAAGCTGCCATTCCGCAACACGTTCAAAGGCCAGTGCGCTTGCAATGGGACATATCAGCGCAGCCTACGCCACAGTTTCTAAGTGCTTGCCCGGTGCTTGCCTGAATAAACTACCGGCCCGCATCATTCCAAAATTTATAGTGTAAGCTGTTGAAAAATATGGTGCCGCCTATAGGATTCGAACCTACGACCCCCGCATTACGAATGCGATGCTCTACCAACTGAGCTAAGGCGGCCTTGGCGTTGAAGCCAACGCCGACCGCATAGACATGTGTCTCGGTCGTTTCAAGCACCGTTTGGCAGGATCACAATCCAACCAATATGCACCATCACACCA
>JANLSY010000228.1:0-1979 GCA_031362665.1 Sphingomonadales bacterium | reverse complement strand
CCCGACCATGTGGACTCGCTGGCAAGAGTCGCCAAGGCGCGCGAATTGTTGAACTTCATGAAGGATGCCTCGCCGGACAAAGGGCCTTATGGTGACATGATCCGAAGTTGGGCTGAACGGCTCTCTTATCTTCCCGACGACTATATCGCGCACGAGTTTCTGGAAGAGACAAACAGTCCCAGCACAGTTCGCGAATTTACCTCGTCCGCCGCGCGCCAAGGGCTGGGTTATCTTGGCGAGTGTGAACTGTCATCGATGATCCTCGATAATTACGGGGCCGAGGTTGCCGAACAGGTTCGCACGCGATCAAACAATGATCTGGTTGAATCCGAACAATATCTTGATTTGCTTTCCGGACGGACATTCCGGCAATCTCTCTTGGTAGGGGATGAGCGGATGGCACAGCTAAACCGTGCCTTGTCGCCCGAACGAACCGAAGGGCTGCACTTTCTGACTGCTGCGGGGCTGAGGATCGAGAAAAATGGCAAGCAGGCCTCGGTTATCGATGCGGCAGGCCGGACGCTGACCTCTGAATCTGAAGCGGTTATCGCAGGCCTTGGCCGGCTCATCGAGCGCTTCCCGGCATCTTCCTCGCTTGAGGATTTGAGCGAGGGGTTGGCCAAAGATGAGCGCACACAATTGCGGGACGCGTTTTACCGTATGCTGATTGCTGGCATGATCCATGTGATGTCCGAGCCAGTATCGGTCAGCACGAATGTCGGTGAACAGCCGGTAGCGCTTGCGCTTGCTCGCGCCGATGCGCGCGATGGCGAGGACTTAACCACCAACCAACGGCACGAAACCGTGGCAATTGACGCCGCCGCGCGAATATTGCTCCCGGCAATGGACGGAACGCGCGATCATGCGGCACTAACAGCGCTGCTTCACGCCGCGGCGCTTGCGGGCCAGCTGATGTTCCACAAGGATAATGCTCCGGTGACTGGAGCTGCCGAAATCGAAACCGTGGCGACACAATATCTGCCGGAATTATTGTCCGGCATAGCAATGGCGGGCCTTATCGAAAGTTAGACCCGTCTGATGACAAAGCGCGCGTTGACAAGGCAGGCAGGTAAAGATAGCAAGGTAGTGTAAGCGCGTAATAACGCTACGGAAATCGGTCGCATCATATAACTGCCACAGGGAGCAGAGCTATGTCGTCCGACCTAAGCCACTTGGTATTCTCGACATTTTCGGTCACTAACGCGGACGGTTTAGCCGGGCTCCGGCACAAGCATCGCACCCAAGCCAGTCGAATCGCATTGCGTGCAACAATGGGATTTGTGGCAGTCGCCGGTATCAATATGCTTGCCGCTGGCGAGGCATGGGCAGGCTGCATCATCGCTGCCGATGTTGTTTGCGACGGCGGAACCGGGCCCGATACGTTCACCTCCATTACCGGATTTCAATCGGTCACTTATGTGAACGGCGAAACCAATAGCAGCAACAAGGGATTGGCAGTAACCGGGGGCATCAACCCTGATGTGAATGTCGCTATCGATTCCACATCTTCGATTACCGCGAGCGACGCCACCGGAGCGGCTGCTGGTGCCGCACTCAAGCTAACCACGACAACCGGCAATATCAGCACGGTCACGCCATCGGGTTCAGGCATAAACGGCAACCTTACATCGACGGTAGGCCCGGGCTTGAATGCGGTTTCAACGGGCGGCGGCAATATCAAAATCGTTCAGGGCGCAACGTCCACAATTACCGGCAGCACCAGCGGCATCACGATAACCGCGAGCGGCGGCGCAGGCCAGATCGATCTGATAGCCAATGGAACGGTAATAGGTAATACGGGCATTGTCGCAAACAGTAGCGGCACCGGCGGCGTGAACGTGACCGCGTTCGGCGTGACCGCGAACAACGGCAATGCGATCGATGCGCAGATCACGGGCTTTGGCGTGAGCAACGGCGGAGTTACGGTAACGACGCTTGCAGGCGGCGTGATCAGTGCGACCGGCGGCACCGGTATCCTG
>JANLSY010000131.1:0-8559 GCA_031362665.1 Sphingomonadales bacterium | reverse complement strand
GCTTGCAGACGCCATTGAAGGCGACTAGCTGTCTCGGTCATGAATGTACTTGGTTCTACACTAGACCTAATTGGAAACACTCCGCTGGTGCGCCTGAAAGGGCCGAGCGAGGCGGCCGGCTGCGACATTTTTGGTAAGTGCGAATTTGCCAATCCCGGTGCGTCGGTAAAGGACCGTGCAGCGCTTTACATTGTGCGTGATGCCGAGCAGCAGGGCTCGCTGAAGCCCGGCGGGACGATTGTAGAGGGGACCGCGGGCAATACCGGGATCGGCCTCGCGTTGGTCGCCAATGCTTTGGGCTATAAAACCGTCATCGTTATGCCCGAAACGCAGAGCCAGGAGAAAAAGGACACGTTGCGCGCTCTAGGTGCCGAACTGGTGCTTGTTCCTGCGGCACCTTATTCCAACCCTGGCCATTTCGTGCACACCTCGCGTCGGCTGGCGGAAGAGACCGAAAACGCAATTTGGGCCAACCAGTTCGACAATATCGCCAACCGTCGTGCGCATATCGAAACCACCGCAGAGGAAATCTGGGCGCAGCTTGAGGGCAAGATCGATGGCTTTACCTGTAGCGCAGGGACGGGAGGCACCATTGCAGGTGTCGGCTTGGGCCTTAAAGCCAAGGACGAGAAAGTCACGATCGCGCTGACCGATCCCTTTGGTGCTGCACTTTACAATTATTACGCCTGCGGCGAACTGCGCTCAGAAGGCAGTTCGGTCGCCGAGGGTATTGGTCAAGGCCGCATAACGGCGAACCTCGACGGCGCGCCTATCGATACGCAATACCGTATTTCCGATGAGGAGGGTCTGGTCTGGGTCCGTCGCCTGCTTTCGGAAGAAGGGCTATGTCTCGGCCTTTCTTCTGGCATCAACGTTGCCGGTGCTGTGGCGCTTGGCAAGGAGCTTGGGCCAGGCAAACGGATCGCGACAATCCTGTGTGATACGGGTTTCCGCTATCTGTCGACCCTTTATAATCCGGAGTGGATGAAGAGCAAAAACCTGCCTCCGCTGGACATTTGACCCAATAAGCCCGATATTGCGGAAATGGTCGAACAACGCCAATCCGCGATGCAGCGTATCCAAGTCGGGGTTATCGGCTTGGTAGTCGTGCTGCTGTTTGTTAGTCTTGCCAATATGGTGCTCGACCGGGTGACCGGCGGGGAAACGGCCGGTACCTTGCCGAACAGCGAAGCCGTTGCTGCTGAAGGCGAAGCACTGCCCGACGAACCGCTCGCTGAACTGGGCGTTACGCCCGTCGCAAAAGACGATGAATCGGCGAAAGCCATCGAAGAACCGGCACAGAATATCCGCCAGGTTCCGGCGCAGCCGCAACGGTAAAGCGCGCATATGCAGATAAATTGGAAGGATGCGGGACTCCGCAAACGGCTGGCGGTGGGGGTCTTGCTGGTGCTTGGGCTTGTCCTGCTGCTCTCGGCGCTGCGCTACATCCGGCCCGACGTGCAAGCCGCGAAGCCTGTGCTTGGCCTCATGACGACCTTGCCTTTGCAGTGGAGTGAAGGCGGGATCGAAGCCGATCTTGCCACCGAAGCCAAGCCGCATCCAGTCTATACGCGGTTGCAAAAACAATATGATATTCGCCTGCTCGACAATTTCGACGCGCTGGACAAAAGTCAGCTACCGCTCATGATGCTTGCGCAACCACGTGCGCTTGGGCCGTCGGAACTGGTCAAGCTCGATGCATGGGTGCGCGGCGGCGGTCGGATTCTGATCCTTGCCGATCCGGCGCTGCAATGGGGCAGTCTCTATCCGCTCGGGGACAAGCGTCGTCCATTATTCACTTCACTGTTGTCGCCCCTGTTCAGTCATTGGGGGTTGGAGCTGGTTCTTCCAATGACCGATGAGCAGGCGGTGGTGCTCAGGGAAATTGATGGTCTGTCCATTCGCACGCAGACGCCGGGGGAGTGGTTGCCAAAAGCGGGCAAAGTTTCCGCGACATGCGCAATCGCCAGCCACAAGCTGCTGGCCGATTGCCGGGTCGGCAAAGGCAGGGCATTGTTGGTCGCCGATGCGGATCTGCTCGACACGGTGTACTGGGAAGGACAGGGGGTTCGCGCGGTTACTGGAGATGACGAGTTTGGCAATATGACATCGGTTGACGCGATGCTCCTGGCATTGCGCGACGGCAGCAATAACTCCCGGGATTTCGTGGGAGCAAACTAGGCGAGTCGCGGGAAAACATGAGAATCGTTGGAAAATCGAAGATTTTGGCGGGAAACTGGGCATTATTATTTCACCGACAACCAGAAAACTTGAAGGCCTTAATTATTATTACTCAATAAAATCATATATATAGCGCCGAAGGCGGATAGTTTCCCATAAAATCCCCCTTTTCATCCATAATTTCCCCTGATACGCCCTACATATCAAGGGGTGGATTCCTGATTCTCTCGGTCGTGTACGCGTCCGCGTGGCGATATGCTTCGCTGCGGTCGGCAATCTGCGCCTTTTTGGGAGGTGGGGTAAGCCGTGTCAGCGTTGGTCGTCTATGCAGGTTCGGGGGTGTCGGGTGTCGACGCTAAAGGCCGCACGACCATTCCCGCCGAACTGCGCGACAGCGTCCAACTATCCTCCGGTGCCAACAGCGTCTGCATTTCGCGCCACCGCGATTTGCCATGCCTCATCGGCTTTGGCAGTGCCGAGCGACTTAAGCTGCGCGCCGACATCGAAACGCAGTGGCAAAGCGCGGTCAATCGCGGAGAGCAATTCGACCGCGAACTTGCAGGCGTTTCGGCCTCTTCCATCTTTGAAACCGCCTTCGAGGCCAGCGGGCGCTTTGTCTTGTCGCCAATGCTCAAGCATTTCGGCAAAATCCAAGACCGCGCCTTTTTCTTCGGCGCAACCACCCATTTCATGCTGTGGAACCCCGACATCTTCCTGAAGGATGCGCCTGCAGCATATAACCCCATCAAGGACGAGCTCAATTACTGGCTCACCCAAGGCAAGCGCGACAAATGAACGCGCAGGCCCCCCATATTCCAGTCCTGCTGGATGAAGTGATTCACGCTCTGGCCATCACCCCTGGCGCGGAGATTGTGGATGGCACCTTTGGTGCAGGAGGATACAGCGAAGCGATACTCGCTGGCGGTGCGCGCGTTTACGCGTTCGACCGCGATCCCGATGCGCTATCGGAAGGTGCAGACCTTGCAGGCCGCAGTAAGGGTGCTTTGCGCCTTTACTCGGCCTGCTTTTCTGACATGGACGATGTCCTGGTTGCCGACGGCATTGCCTCGGTCGACGGCGTCGTGCTCGATATCGGCGTATCCTCAATGCAGCTTGATCGTGCCGAACGCGGCTTTTCATTCCAGAAGGACGGCCCGCTCGACATGCGGATGGCGCAAGACGGAATGACTGCAGCCGATTTCGTCAACGAAGCCGACGAGAGCGAAATCGCCGATATCATTTACCGCTATGGTGAGGAGCATCGCTCACGCCGAATTGCGCGTGAGATTGTTGCCGCGCGCCCCATTAGCACAACAGCTGAGCTGGCCGCCGTCATTCGCAAGGCTGTGGGCCATAAGCCCGGCGCACCGAAAGATCCCGCCACACGGGCATTTCAGGCCATCCGAATCCACATCAACCGCGAATTGGACGAATTGAATGAAGGGCTGGAAGCTGCCGAAAAACTGCTCAAGCCTGGTGGACGTCTGGCGGTCGTGACATTCCACAGCCTCGAAGATCGTATTGTAAAACAGTTTCTGCGCCGCCGTAGTGGCGCGGAGGGTGCAGGGTCCAGACATATACCAACGGTCGCAAATGCTGGCCCTGCACCCACCTTTGAAAAGGCAGACAAGGCAGTCCGGCCTTCTGACGCCGAAGTCAGCCGCAACCCGCGCGCGCGCTCCGCAACTTTGCGCTCGGCAACCCGCAATAGCGCCCCTGCTTGGGAACAGGGAGGACTGGCGGCATGAGCCTTGCAATGAAGCGACTGAAAAATCTGGGCTGGCTGGCTCTGGTCTTTATCGTGGCAATCCTGCTTTACCCGCTTTCGCTCAATGTTGCGGCGCTGCACAGTGATCTGGTCACGGTTGACCGGCAGATATTGGAAACCAAACGCGAAATCAGCTTCCTTCAGGCCGAAATCCGGACGCGAGCCAGCCTTCAGCAATTGGAAGAATGGAACGAACTTCTTTATGGCTACCAGCCACCGACGGCCGCGCAATTTGTCGATGGCGAGGCGGCATTGGCCGGTCTCAGCGGCGACCAGTCGATGACAAAACCAGTTATGGTTGCGGTCGGCGAAGCGCCGGCAGGATCAATCGGCAGCGGTGCCAATAGCACGAGCTTTTTCGGAGACGATGAACCAGCGGTTGACTCACCAAAAACAGTACAGGTTGCGGTAGTCAAAATCGATGCGCCCAAGGTCGAGCAGACACGCACTGAACGCCTCGCCAGAATGGACCAGAAATTGCTATCCGATGACCTGATGCGCGACATTTCGGTTAAGGCCGACAGCGAGCGCAAGCGCAAATGACCACGCGTGCCGCCCGCACCACAACGCGCAAGAACGGCATTGGCACCCCGCCTTTTGCCGCGCACGGATTCTGGCGGTTATTGGTTTTGCTGGCGGCATTCGGCTTGTTTGTGATGTTGCTGATCGGGCGGCTTGCCACATTGGCGCTGTTCGAAAGTACACGGGCATATGGCGCGACCAACACCGAATATGTGCCTGATCGCGGCGACATTATTGATCGAAACGGCGTTCCGCTCGCGCGGAGCATTTATGGTTATGCCATTTGGGTAAAGCCTTCCGATTTGCTTGGTAACCGAAAGGATCTGGCAAACCAGCTTGCCGCGATTTTTCCCGACACCCCGGCTTCGGAATTTTACGCCAAGCTGACGGCTGATAAACCCGGCTATTTGCGCAAGCGCGCGCTTCCCGAAGAAGTGCGCCGGGTGCATGATCTTGGCGAAATTGCCATCGAATTCCCGCGCGAGGCTACCCGGCTTTATCCGCAACATGACATGGCTGCCCATGTGCTTGGCTTTGTCAACCGCGACGGCAAAGGTGCGATGGGGATGGAGCGGGTAATGAACGATTATCTCCGTGATCCTGCAAAGCGCGGAAAGCCCTTGAATTTAGCCCTAGACGTCCGCGTTCAGGCCGCGCTTGAAAGCGAACTGGCACATGGCATGTCCAATACCGGCGCAAAGGGCGCCGCAGGTGTTATCCTCGATGTGCAAACCGGCGAAGTCATCGCGATGGCAACGCTGCCCTCGTTCAACCCCAACCGCCCTTCCTTCGCCAACATTCCCGACCTTGGCCAGACCATCGTCGATGGGCGCTATCCCATTACCCGTCAGACCAACAATGTAACCAACCGCGTCTATGAACTGGGTTCGACGTTTAAGCCGCTCACCGTGGCCGCTGCGCTCGATGCAGGAACCGTGCGCGACCTTTCGATCCGGTATGACGCGACCAAGCCGCTTGAAGTGGGTCGTTTCAAAATTCGCGATACCCACCCTGCTGGTCGCTGGCTCAACGTTCCAGAGGCATTGGTGCACAGCTCGAACGTGGTGACCGCCCAGATTGCGGATAATCTGGGCGCGACCAGAATGGATGCGATGTTGCGGACTATGCATTTCAGTGGACGTCCTGATATTGAACTCGCAGAAAAGGCAATGCCGCTCTATCCAAAAAGCTGGGGTAGGATTACCAATATGACAGTCGGTTATGGTCATGGCATCGCTGTGACACCGCTGCATCTTGCGAGCGCTTACGCGGCAATGGTAAATGGCGGCATTTACCGTCCTGCAACAATGTTCAAGACGAAGGCCGATACCAAAATACCCGGAAAGCGCGTTTTTACTGCTGCGACCAGCGCGCGGATGCGTCAATTGATGCGGATGATTGTGGTCGACGGCACGGGCCGAAAGGCAGATGCTTTAGGCTATCGTGTCGGCGGCAAAACCGGATCGGCTGAAAAGCCGGGGGTTGGCGGATATAGCCGTAATCTTGTTGTTGCTACCTTTGCCGCGGCTTTCCCAATGGACAACCCGCGCTACGTCGTGCTTGCCATGCTCGATGAACCCAAGGGAACGGCGGAATCGAGTTTCCAGCGCACCGCCGGTTACACGGCAGCGCCAGTCGTGCAGAAAACCGTAACACGCATTGGGCCGCTGCTCGGTATCATTCCTGATATGAAGCGCGATGTTGATGTTTCCGAACTGATGCCTCTATTGTGGAAGGCGAAGGGAGAGCGATAGTGAAGCTCGGGCAATTGGTAAGCGGCCTTGAAGGTGTTGCTGCCGAACAGACTGTAACGGGCTTTGCCATCGACCACCGGAAAATCGCGCCCGGAACGGTTTTCGGGGCGTTTCAGGGCGCGGCATTCAACGGCGAGGATTTTGTCGAAGAAGCAATTGCTATGGGCGCAATTGCCATTGTTGCTCGGCCAGAGGCGAATGTTTCCGGCGCGGTGCATATTGCCGACTGCGTTCCCCGGCGCGCCTTTGCCGATCTGGCGGCAAAATTCTATAGACCGTTCCCGCGGACTATTGCAGCTGTCACAGGTACTAACGGCAAAACATCGACCGCTGAATTAACGCGTCAACTATGGCGCATGGCCGGACATAATGCGGCTTCCATAGGCACGCTTGGTATCACCACGGCATCGGATCAGGCAAAGACCGGGCTGACCACCCCGGACATTGTGACTTTTCTGTCCAACATGTCGGGTCTTGCACGCGAAGGTATAAGCCACGCGATTTTCGAGGCTTCGAGCCACGGCCTGTCGCAATATCGCAGTGAGGGTGTGCCGGTTTCGGTCGCTGCCTTCACCAACCTCAGCCGCGACCATCTGGATTATCATGGGTCGATGGAAGAATATTTCGAGGCCAAGATGCGGCTGTTCGACGAGGTGGTCGATGAAAACGGCTTGGCGGTCATCTGGGCCGATGACGAATGGTCCGATCAAGTGATTGCCCGCGTCAAGAAGCGCGAGATGCGGCTGATTACCGTTGGTAAAAAGGGCAAAGGTATCGAGCTGCTTTCACGCCAGCCGACACAATTGGGGCAAACGCTCGAATTGCGCATTCAGGGTGATGTCAACAAGGTCAAACTACCCCTCATTGGCGCTTATCAGGCCGCGAATGTACTGGTAGCCGCGGGCGTTGTCATGGCGAGTGGGGGCAATGTCGAGGAAGTACTGGGACATATCGCAAGGTTGCAACCAGTGCGCGGGCGGCTTGAGCGTGCTTGCATTACTAAAGCCGGCGCACCGGTATATGTCGATTATGCGCATACGCCCGACGGCCTGAAAGCTGCGATTGCAGCACTTCGTCCGCATACCAAGGGCAAGCTAATCACGGTATTTGGCGCAGGCGGCGACCGCGACAAGGGTAAAAGGCCGGAGATGGGCGCAATTGCTGTTGCCAATTCCGACATCGCTATTGTCACCGACGATAACCCCCGAAACGAAGATCCTGGCCTAATCCGTGCCGACATCATGGCCGGCGCTCCAGGTGCGCACGATATCGGCGACCGTCGCTACGCTATCGCCTTTGCGATCGAACATGCCGAACCCGATGACATCGTGCTTATTGCGGGCAAGGGACATGAGCAGGGCCAGATTATCATGGGCCGCGTTTTGCCTTTCGACGATGTCGAAGTCGCGCGGGAATGTGCCGCGTGATGCCGCTTTGGACTCATGCCGAATTGGTGGCGGCGACCGGCGGGATTGCTGCGGGCGCGTTTGATGCCAACGGGGTCGCATTTGACTCGCGCGAAATCGGTCAGGGCGATTTGTTCTTCGCGTTGAAGGGGGAGGCCACCGACGGGCATTTGTTTGTCGATAAGGCGTTCACCAATGGCGCAGCCGGAGCGATTGTGAGCGAACCGGTGGCCTATCCGCATATATTGGTGAATGACACAATGGCGGCGTTGAATGCGCTTGGCATTGCATCGCGTGATCGGGTGCAGGGTAAGGTCATTGGTGTAACCGGATCGGCAGGGAAGACCGGCACTAAGGAGGCACTATATGCCGCGCTCGACCGCGCGTCTCGAGGCAAGGCACATCGCTCAGTCAAAAGCTATAACAACCATGTCGGTGTGCCGCTCAGCCTAGCGCGGATGCCGCGTGATACCCTGTTCGGCGTGTTCGAGATGGGGATGAACCATGCGGGCGAGATGCGCGAATTGACGAAATTGGTACGGCCGCATGTAGCGGTTATTACGACGATAGCGCCGGCGCATATCGAATTTTTCAAGGATGAAAGCGGTATCGCGGATGCCAAGGCGGAGATATTCGAAAGCCTAATGCCGGGCGGGACTGCGATTATTCCTGCTGATAACGCGCATTATCGCCGTCTGCGTCATGCGGCCGAAAAATATACCGATAATGTAGTGAGTTTCGGATTTTCAGCAGAGGCCGATGTGCGCGTGCTTGATCATGTCGGGGCGGCGGACGGTGGTTCGCTGATTACTGCGAAGCTACCCGGAGGTGCTTTATGCTATACGCTTTCGCAATCGGGTAACCACTGGATCGCCAACTCGCTTGCGGTGCTGGCGGCGGTCGAAGCCGTCGGCGGTGATCTGGCCGC
>JANLSY010000094.1:0-6595 GCA_031362665.1 Sphingomonadales bacterium | reverse complement strand
ATGTCGAACGATTGTGGTTTTGGGCCAATGTCTACAATCCGTGCATCCGTGTTTGCCATGACCTGTCTCCTGAAAACTTCCAATATAGCGTCTGCCTCGCAATCAGGCCGGATCAGTTGGCGCCGCGACGCGACGCTTCTCTATCCGACCCTTCGACCAGTGACCAATTGATAGGCAATGGCGATGACGGCGAGTATTAGAAGAAGATGGATTAAGCCGCCGGCAACATGAAACACGGCGAAACCGAGTAACCAAAGAACAAACAATACTACTACAACTGTCCAAATCATTGTTGCGGCCTTTACGACAAGAGCGGGTTCAATATAAACTCTCCAGGCACAATGTAGTTCCGTTGAATTCGACATGACTAGGAATATGTTTTGCCAGCCCCGCGTTTCTGGGCTTCTGCCTCAAGGCGGCTCATGTTTCGTCTCAACTGCCAACGCGTTATCATTGTTGCGACTTTGCAGCCATTTCTGGCGGGTTCGCTGAACGTCAGTTTACGCCATAAGCTGCCATCGCGCCTGACGATTACTTGCGGACAGATTTGAAGTTCGTGCCGAACTATAAGCCCAAAGCACCACCCACAACAGCCCCTTGCGACCATCTGCGTTATGGCCTTCCCGCAGGAAGCGGATTCACAGTAAGGGTTAAGCTATGGTGCTGCTGGGGAGGATTGAACTCCCGACCTCGTCATTACCAATGACGCGCTCTACCACTGAGCTACAGCAGCTTGCACCGAAGGTGCGGCCCTATGCGAAGGGCGGCGTGTATTGTCAAGTCGCTTGCGCCGCCGACGCACATTTGGCATCGGTCATCCATGTCCGAAGACAGCGATATCAAGGCCAAGCAACGCTCCGACCGGTTGCGTGAAGCGCTGCGCGCCAATTTGCGGCGGCGCAAGGCAATGAACGATAAGGGTGTCGTGACCGGACCTAGCTCTCCGAAACCAGCGGACTAACCTTCCCCCCGAGCGAGCGCCGTCCGTCCATTGTCCTGCGGGTCAGTTCGGATAGCCCGTCGCGCAGCTGGCTGGGGGTTAGGCCAGTAAACTGCTTGACCTCGCGGATAAGGTGCGACTGGTCGTAAAAGGCAAGGCCGAGCCCCGCATCGTCCAGACTGTCGCCATGCGCCAATAATTGCGCCGCCTTCAGCGCGCGATATTTGCGCGCCAGTTTCTTGGGCGGCATGCCGTAATGGCGTTTGGTCATCCGTTCGAGCTGCCTCTGCGACAAACCAGTGGATGCAGCGAGCAGCTCGACATCGGGATCGGCATCATTTGCCAGCCAGTTATCGACCTTGGCAGTAAATTCGAACGGTGCGCTGTTCTTGTATCGAAAGACGCTTTCTGCCGCGATACAACCCAATTCGATCTGTTCGGCGAAATCGACCGCGGCGATGAGTTCGTCGCGCACCTGCATAATCCAATCGCCGAAAATAAGTCGCGCGTCGAAGGCGCGATCAATATGGTTCGTCGCTTCGCTGCCCATCAAAGCCGCCCATCCAGCCGGGTTCATCCCCCAGCCGAAGATCGAAAGCGCCGTTTGTGCGGTTGCCGTGACAGGCGCAGTGGTGGGACCGATCACGGTGACTGGAAAGGTTGGCGCAACTTCGCCACACGCAAAATGATATTCGCCATGCCCCAGTAACTGGAAGCGGAATTGCGCGCGGTCGGCACGTTCGAGTTCCGAAAATTCATCGCCCCGATAGTCGAGCCTATAAAAGGACGAAATCAAGCCGGCCAAGCGGCCGTCTGGCGCTTCATACTGGACTTCGATCACGGACGACCCCTTTTTTGCCAGGGTACACCGTTCCGGCGCAAAAAAAGACCCGCCATTTCTGACGGGCCTCATAAGGAAAAAGAACTCTGCGTTTTTCAACGTCGAGCCCTTCGGGTCGCACAGTCCCTATCGACGCAATTCGTAAAATCCTCTTGCACGGAATCGTCATGTACCGCGATTACATTTGACATTTTCGGCCAAACGACAATCAATTATGGTTAAATGTCTGGTTTAAGTCATTTATTACCATTTGGTGACACCGGCGATTGCGTGGCCGCACAATATGCGGGATAGGACGCTATGCTCTACGCTCTGGTACACCCGCTTCTTTTTAGGCTACATGCCGAGAGGGCTCACAAATTATCGATTACGGCGCTGAAACTGGCCCCGATTCCCTCGATTGGCTTTGCTGACCCGTTGCTGCATCAAAAGGTGGCGGGTCTTTCCTTTGCCAATCCCGTTGGGCTTGCTCCTGGATACGACAAGGATGCCGAAGTTCCGGTCGAAATATTGCGGCTGGGTTTCGGCTTTACCGAGGTTGGAACGCTTACGCCGCTTCCACAAAAGGGCAATAAGCGACCGCGGCTGTTTAGGCTGGTTGAGGATCGCGCGGTCATCAACCGTATGGGCTTTAACAATGAAGGTCAGGCGGAAGCAATCGGGCGGCTTCAGAATCTGCCGCAAAATGCACTTTCGGGTCCGCTTGGGATCAATATCGGGGCGAACAAGGACAGCGTAGACCGAATCGCGGACTATGTGACTGGCGTTCGCAATATGGAGCCTTATGCCGATTATCTGACGGTCAATATCAGTTCCCCCAATACGCCGGGTTTGCGGGCATTGCAGGACAAATCGGCCCTGGACGATTTGCTGTCGCGCGCAATGGCCGCGCGGGTAGCCGACACGCCTGTGTTCTTGAAAGTTGCCCCCGATTTGGAACCGGCCGATATCGACGACATTGTCGAAGTGTCGATTAAGCGCGGAATATCGGCGCTGATCGTCTCGAACACGACCATCAGCCGACCGCCGCTGAAATCACGATATGCCGGCGAAAGCGGCGGATTGTCTGGTGTACCTTTGCGCGATTTGGCGCAGCAGCGGCTGGTTGATTTCCGCAAGGCCAGCGGTGGGGCGATCCCGCTGATCGGCGTCGGCGGTATATCGACGGCGCAAGATGCTTATGCCCGCATCCGTGCAGGGGCATCACTGGTGCAGATTTACAGCGCCCTGGTCTATGAAGGGCCGGGTTTGGCGCGGACGATCAACAAGGGGCTCGCGCGGCTGCTGAAGCGCGACGGTTTTGCCAGCATCGCAGATGCCGTAGGAGCCGACGTTTAAAAAGGTGCTTTGCCTTGGCCGAAATGCGCCGCTAGACACTCCGACATGAAAAAGCTTGTCTTCGCGCTCGTCGCTTTCGCAGTTCTCCCGCAGCCGGCCATGGCCAACAATGCCGGTGTCGCTTCCTCTGCCGATCCACGCGTGACCGAGGCGGGAATGGAAATGCTGCGCCAAGGTGGTTCAGCCGCAGACGCGGCAATGGCGATGATGCTGGCGCTCACGGTAGTCGAGCCGCAATCTAGCGGCATTGGTGGCGGCGGGTTCTTGTTGTATCAGGACAGCAGCAAAGGCATACTGAGCACGATCAACGGCCGCGAAACTGCGCCTTCAGCGGCAACGCCCGACCGCTTTGTTGGGCCCGACAGTAAGCCGTTGGGCTTCCTCGCCGCATTTCAGGGCGGTCGGTCGGTCGGCGTGCCGGGCAATGTCGCGTTGATGGCAGAGGCGCATAAGAAATGGGGCAAGCTTAGCTGGGCGAAAATTTTCAAACCGGCGATCCGGTTGGCGGACAAGGGTTTTGTCGTCAACAAGACGCTCGAATCGCGATTGCAAGGTATCGCGCCTTTGTGGTCGAATTTCGATGAAGCGCGTTCGATCTACTGGGTGGATGGCAAGCCGCTGAAGGCAGGGGCCAAGTTCAGGAATCCGAAACTGGCGGCGACGATGAAGCTGCTGGCGAAAAAAGGTCCTGACGCTTTTTACAAAGGTGCCATTGCTAGCCAGATTGTCGAAGCCGTCGGTAAGAGCAAACTTAGTCCCGGCGACATGACGATGTCGGACCTCGCGCAATATAAGGCAAAGGAACAGAACGCGGTCTGCGCGCCTTATCGGGTCTATGTGGTGTGCGGCATGGCTCCACCGTCATCTGGTGCGACAACGGTTCTACAAATTCTTGGTACGCTTGAGCGGTTCGACCTGAAGTCGACTGGCAAGGACAACCCCAAAAGCTGGTATCTTATCGGCCAGGCGATGCAATTGGCCTATGCTGATCGGGAAAAATATCTGGGTGACAGCGACTTTGTCGATGTACCGGTCGCAGGGCTGTTGAACCCGGACTATATCAAGCAGCGTTCGTCGCTCATCGACGAGGCCAAGGCGCGCAGTGATTATCCGGCTGGCAAACCCCCCGGCGCCGCCCCCCGCACCGCCGCAATTTCCAGCGAAGTTGCAGGCACCACGCATTTCACCGCTGTCGATGCCAACGGCAATATCGCCAATATGACCTCGACCATCGAAGGACCGTTCGGCAGCCAATTGAACGTGGGCGGTTTTTTCCTCAATAACGAACTTACCGATTTCACCTTTGCGCCCGAAAGGGACGGCGCGCCGGTGGCGAACCGCGTGGTCGCGGGCAAACGGCCACTATCATCGATGTCGCCGACCATTGTCTTCAATCGCGACGGCAAAGCCGTGCTGGCGCTCGGTTCGGCGGGTGGCAAACGGATCATTATGCACGTTACCAAGACGCTGATCGGTGTCATCGATTTCGGCCTGCCCCTAGATTCGGCGATTGCGATGCCTAACATCTATTTCGGCGGCGGCGGTCTGGAGGTCGAGCAAAATACGCCTTTAGCGGCGATGGCGGATGAACTTGGCAAGTATGGACAAAAGGTGCGCCCAGTCGATCTGGGTTCGAAGGTCAATGGTGCGCAGCTGACGCCCGCCGGCTGGATCGGCGCGTCGGACCCGCGCAGCGAAGGCACTTCGGCGACCATCGACGCCAAAGGCAAAATCACGGTAACGAAGCCAAGAGCTTCGGAAGAGGCGCCGAGCGAAGACGTAGGCTGACGCTAAAGGCACGTTGCACCGCGCGGCAGGGCGCGCTAGCGTAAATCAAACATAGAGTCCGGAAATCGGACCGCAGCGGTTTCCTGAGGAGAGAATAGTGGCTGCCGAGCAATTCGACGATTTTGACAGCTTCCCCAATCTTGTATCGATGTTTTTGGCTCGCGCGCGGCATCGCGGCGATTCGCCGTTCCTGTGGGCCAAGGATGGCGGCGCATGGCAATCGATTAGCTGGTCCGAAGCTGCACGGCGGGTTGCCGGGCTTGCCCGGTCGCTGCGCAAAATGGGTCTCGAACCCGGCGATCGCGTTATGCTCGTATCCGAAAACCGGCCCGAATGGTGCATATCCGATCTGGGTATCATGGCGGCAGGTTGTGTGACCGTGCCCACCTACATCACCAATACCGAGCGCGATCATCAGCATATCATGGACAACAGTGCTGCGCGCGCGATCATCGTTTCGACCGCAAAACTGGCGAAAGCGCTGATGCCTGCCGCGCTCAAATCGTCGGAGGCCGAGTTCATTATCTCTATGGAGCCTTTGCCCTCCATGCAAACTGGCCAGCTATCGATCCATCAATGGGCCGACATGGCGCTGGGAACTGACGCCGACGTTCGCGCGACTGAAGCAGCAATGGCCAGCATCACCCGTGACCATCTTGCCTGCATCATCTACACCAGCGGCACTGGCGGTGCCCCCCGCGGGGTGATGCAACATCATGGCGCTATCCTGCACAATGCGGATGGCGCGGCTGCAGTCTTGCGCGAGGATTTCGGGCTGGATGAGGAAGAAGCATTCCTTTCGTTCTTGCCACTGTCCCACGCTTATGAACATTCGGGCGGGCAGTTCCTGCCCATCGGCGTTGGCGCGCAAATCTATTATGCCGAAGGGCTCGAAAAGCTAGCTGCCAATATCGAGGAAACGCGGCCCACCCTGATGGTCGTCGTCCCGCGTCTGTTCGAAGTGCTTCGGGCGCGGATGATTAAGGCGGTCGAAAAACAGGGGAAGGTACCCAATTACCTGCTCGACAAGGCGCTAACCATCGGTGACCGAGATTATCATGGCCGTAAAAGGCTCATCGATGCGCCAATGCGGCTGTTATTGTCGCGCACGATCAAGCCTAAGATCCAGGCGCGCTTTGGCGGGCGGTTGAAGGCGATGGTTTCGGGCGGCGCACCGCTCAATCCCGACATCGGCGTATTTTTCCAATCGCTCGGGATTACCTTGCTGCAAGGCTATGGCCAGACCGAGTCCGGGCCAGTTATTAGCTGCAACCGGCCAAGCGTCGGCATCAAGATGGACACGGTCGGCCCGCCGCTCAAAAACACTGAGGTCAAAATTGCCGAAGACGGCGAAATCTGTGTGCGCGGGCCACTGGTAATGAAGGGCTATTGGCGCAACCGTGCCGAAACCGACCGTGTCATCATCGATGGCTGGCTGCATACTGGAGACATCGGACATATCGATGACAAAGGCCGGATCGCGATTACGGACCGCAAGAAGGACCTGATCGTCAACGACAAGGGCGACAATATCGCCCCGCAAAAGGTTGAAGGCATGCTGACGCTCCAGCCCGAAATCCTGCAGGCGATGGTAAGCGGCGACAAACGGCCCTATATCGTGGGCCTGATCGTTCCAGACCCCGAATGGACCGTCGAATGGTGCCGCGCGCAGGACATGAAATGCGATT
>JANLSY010000093.1:0-9924 GCA_031362665.1 Sphingomonadales bacterium | reverse complement strand
GCGCGGCTTTGTGTCGAAGGCGGGCCTCGACATCGCGCAAAGCAAACTGAATAGCGCGCGCAACGCGTTGCAGGTCGCGCTGGCGCAAACGCAGAGCGGGAATGCCCAAATCAGTCAGGGCACGGCGGAACTCTCGTCGGCACGGCTTGACCTCAACCGCACGGTCATTGTCGCGCCTGCTAGCGGCGTCATCATCAACAAGCTTGTCGAACCCGGCACGACCGTTGCCGCCAGTTTCCAGACGCCGAACCTGTTCGAAATCGCCGCCGACACCACCAAGATGCAGGTCGAGGCATCGGTCGACGAGGCCGATATCGGGCAAATCGTCGAAGGCCAGAACGTGACCTTCACCGTCGATAGCTACCCCGACACCATCTTCCGCGCCAAGGTACGACAGGTCCGCAAGGCTCCGGTCGAAACGCAAAATGTCGTCAGCTATCTGGTGATAATCGACGTCGACAATCTCGACGGCAAATTGCTGCCCGGCATGACGGCCAATGTGGAAATCATTACCGGGGCTAAGACCGACGTCCTGCGTGTGCCGACCAATGCCCTACGCTTCCGCCCGAAGATAGCGGATCGCGGCGAACCGACGAAAGAGAAACCCGTCGCCCCCGGCAAAAAGGAAATGCCCCGCCCAACGCTCTATCTTGCAAGCGCGGACGCCTATCGGCCCACCAAGAAGCAGGTCGGTATCGGCCTGCAAGGCGACGAATATACCGAGGTGACATCAGGCATCAAAGCGGGCGACAAAGTCCTCATCCGCACCAAATCGTTGAAGCCAAAGGCAGAGACCGACGAGTCGGACGAAGATGACAGCGCTGCTTGAAACACATGATCTGGTCAAAGATTATGTGATTGGCGGCGAAACGGTACATGCCGTCAACCGTGTATCGCTGAGCATCCAGCGCGGCGAGTTCGTCGCGATTATGGGGGCCAGCGGCTCGGGTAAATCGACGTTTATGAACATGATTGGTTGTCTCGATGTGCCGACGTCGGGGGCGTTGCTCCTAGATGGTATCGATACCAAGACGCTCGACAGCGACGAACTGGCCGAAATCCGAAATCGCAAAATCGGCTTTGTGTTTCAGCAGTTCAATCTACTGGCCCGCACCAGTGCGCTTGATAACGTCGCGGTGCCGTTGATTTATCGCGGGCTGGGATACACAGAACGGCGCGAGCGCGCGCAGGCCAAGCTGGAGGCGATGGGCCTTGGCGACCGGTTGTTGAACACGCCAGCCAAGCTGTCAGGCGGCCAGCAACAGCGTGTCGCCATCGCCCGCGCTCTGGTAACCGATCCGCTGATGGTGCTAGCGGACGAACCCACCGGCGCGCTCGATACGCAGACATCGCTCGACATCATGGGTATTTTCCAGAAGCTGAATGACGATGGCATCACGCTCATTGTTGTCACCCACGAACCTGACATCGCCGAATATGCCGCGCGGCGGATAGTGTTTCGCGACGGGCAAGTAATTGAAGACGCGCCCGTCAAATCCCGCCGCCGCGCGGTTTCAGCATGAATAGCCTGCTTAGCTCAATCGCCGGATGGGGCGTCAATGTCGCCATCGCGATGACCGCTTTGCGCACCAATTTGATGCGTTCGATCCTGACCACATTGGGCGTGATGATTGGGGTATTCTCGGTCATATTGGCCGTGGCGGTCGGCAATGGCGCGAAGGTCTCGGTCAACCAGCAAATCGCCACGCTCGGCTCCAACATGGCCATCGTCGTGCCAGAGCCCGACAGCGGCAATAGCGGCCCGCGCCGCCCGAGCGACCGTGGCAGGCTGACCGAACGCGACGGGCAGGCAATTCTGAGGCAGGTTCCCGGGGTTAACGCCGTCGCACCGCAGATCCGTAATAGCGTGCAGGCGGTGACGTCGGGCCGCAGCGCGACGACGCAGGCGATCGGTGCCACGCCCGAATATGGAACAATCTCCAACGTAAGCGCCTCCGATGGCCGGTTCCTGACGCAAGGGGATGTCGGATCCGCCGGGCGGGTGGCGGTTATCGGGCAGACCGTTGCCGACAAATTATTTGCCGACATCAGCCCGGTCGGCCAGACCGTGCGCATCAACCGCGTGTCCTTTACGGTAATCGGCGTGCTGGAAAGCAAGGGCAGCAATCTCGGCAATGATAATGACGACCAGATCGTCGTGCCAATCACGACCCTGCGTCAGCGTCTGTCGACCGCCGCGACACAAGGGCCTGACGACGTGACTTTGTTGTTTGTCGGCTTTGAGGACGAAGATTCGCTGCTTGCCGGACAGAAGGAAATCAAAACGCTGTTGCGCGACCGCTACCGCGTGCCAAAGGGCAAGATAAACCCGTTCACAGTGCGCACGACGACGGAAATTGCCGAAACCACGGGCGAGGTTACGCAAATATTCCAAGCGGTTCTGGTCGCTATTGCATCGATTTCCCTGCTCGTCGGCGGTATCGGCATCATGAACATCATGCTGGTGAGCGTTACCGAACGCACCCGCGAAATAGGGTTGCGCATGGCGCTTGGGGCAAAGCGAAGCGATATCCGCAACCAGTTTCTGGTCGAGGCCGCGGTATTGTGCATCATCGGCGGGGCCATCGGCCTGATACTGGCGATGGTCGCGGCTGCCGTCTTCCAAAAGGTCGCAGATTTCCCCGCGCCAGTGGGCTGGGATACCGCGCTAATGTCGGTCGCATTTTCCGCCGTTATCGGTCTGCTGTTTGGCGGCTACCCTGCAATCAGGGCGTCGCGGTTGTCGCCAATCGAGGCACTGCGCAGCGAATAGTCAGAATTTACCTGACAAGGTCAGCTGGATCACCGGGTCGAGATAGCGCCGGCGATTGACGATCTGCGTGACCGTGCCGCTCGCCCGCGTGCCCGAGTAAATGAACCGGTCGCGGCCGAAATCGGGTATGCTGATGTATTGCAGGCGCAATGTGCCAAGTTTGAACTTCGAATATTCGACGAACAGCCTTGTCCGCACACCCTCTTTCTGGCGGCGATATTCGTTCAGGAAATAGCCGTTGTTGGCTTCCTGCACATTGGCGGTCACCCCGTATACAAAGCCGCTGCCCGCAATATCGTGGCGCAGCGCCCATTCCTGATGCCACAGCGGGCGGTTCGACATCCGGCGGCTCAGCCCGGTAACCGGGTCGGTCACGCGGCTGCCGTGATAATGGCCGGTATATTTGACTTCGATGCCGGTTATTCCGGCGGGCTTGGTCAGCCAGTCGAAGGGGAGCGTAATTTCAAGCTCGCCATTCCACCTTTTGCTGTTGCCGATATTGCCTGCGCCATCGAACTGCGCCGTTATGTTGCCAGCAGCGTCGCGCAAAGTGACCGGCACAAGGTCCTGAGTGTCGCTGACAAACTGATATTCACCCTTGAACTGTATGCTGCCGCGCTCAAGGAATTTGTGCCGGATGAGCGCCGACAAGGACGTCACCTTTTCGGGAACAAGGTCAGCATTGCCGGCATCGACCTGATTACCCAGCGCCACGTCAATCGAGGTGGCGAATTCGCCGAAATCGAGCTGCGCCACTTGCCGGTCGGCGCGGAATTCAAGTGTGGTTTGCGGGTCAACGGTCCATGTCGCTATCGCGCGCGGCTTGATGAATTTGAAACTGCGCGCCGCACTGCTGTCGCCCGACAGGTTCAGTTTCGAAAACTCTGCAACGACGCCTGCTTCGATTTTCCATTGCGGGCTAACGCTCCACACGTCTGTCACGAATGGTTCGATCCGCGTTTCTTCGACCAGCACATCGGACGGCGGAAAGGCGGTGACCGTGCCGCCAACCGTGCTGGCCGCAGAAAAGCGAGCGTCGAGCCGGTTATAGGCGACTTCACCGCCGAACTGGATCGCATGGCCCGATATGCCGGTCCAGTCATTCTGGATGCGCCCGACGGCTTCGGCGGGCTTGTTGCGGCTGCGTGTTTCGAAAAAAGTCACTGGTTGCCCGGTGCGCATCGCTTCGATGGTGGAATCATTGCTTTCGGTTCCGGCGCGATACAGGCCGATGATTTTGGTTGTCAGCTTTGGCCCGACCCCGAATTCGAGATCGCCGCCGATTTCATAATTGATGTCGCTTACCGGTCCGCCGCGTAGCAGCACCTCATCACCGGTATCCACGCCAGACGCATCGGAATACTCGCCCATCCGGTGATCGAATCCGTCGCTCCACCTTACCTGACCCTTCAAGTTGACCTTGGCACCGCCGATGCGCGTCTTGATTGCCCCGCCAATCGCAGCCTGATCATAGCCGCCCTTGCCTCGATAATAGCGCCGTTCGGTGAGCGCGCCGCTCGCCGTTTTGAAATCTTCGGGGCCATATCCGTAGAGCCGTTCGGAATAGGACGAAAAATTCAACTCATAGCTGGTGTTCCCCCGGCGCAAGGTAGCCGAGGCGTTGGCCGATGGCCTGAAGCCATAACGATGTCCGAACACCAGATTGCCTTCATACGTACCGCTAACCTTGGCCGACACCTTTCGAACAACATTGACCACTTGGCCTTGGCCCTGCGTTTCGGAATCGGCTCCGGCTTGCTCGGTCAGCTCGATGAAGTCGACTTCGCTCGCCGGAATGCGCGACAGGATCGTGAAAATATCGTCGGATTTGGATGACGGACGGTCGCCGTCAATCAGCACATTACCTGCGTTGTCGCCAAAGCCGCGACGGCCCTCATCGCCTGCGATGGAAAAGCCGGGAATGCGGTTCACCATGTCCAGTGCGGTAACGGGTACGAAGGCCACAAAAAAATCGGCACGGAACTGGCGTTTGCCATTAGCAGATACATCCGCGGCAGGCGTTGGGGCCGCATCTTCTGCATTAAGCGCTGGCGAAAAACAGAAGGTAGCCACACCAGCGAATAATAGTACAGAACTACGGCGAAACATGGACATCGAACCTCCCGACCGGACCTGCGCATGTTGCGCATCAATCCGCTGGAGCTACGATTACAAGCGTAGACAGAAATCCGGTATTGCCGTTCGACCAACGAACCGCGCATTCGACCAAATGCAAATGGGCAACCAAATCAGCTGTTTGTCGAATCCTGACGGTAGTTGGCAGACGCCTGTGAGGGTTAAAAGGCCGACTAAATCGGCCGGTCCTGTTCAATCTCGATCTGCTCGTTCAGCTGCGCGGCCTTGGCACATGCGTCTTCATTGCCATCTGCACATTTTTCCCGGGCCTTGTCACGCTGCCGGGCGAGCTTACCCAAGCCCTCTTCACGCTTACGCAACTCGCGCCCACGCTTTTCGTCCGATTCCGACTGGCTGGTGGTAAGCACATCAGCGGTTTTCGACACGATTTTGACCGGCGCGGTCACGACGTCCTTTACGATCGAAACGCAACCGGACAGCAAAACCGCCAAACTTAAAACCAGCAAATATCGCATAAATGCCCCCAATCCCGAATGTCACCGCAGTGTTATGGCAGATTTGATGAGCCTGCGCTGAATGTCATTTCTTCAACGGAGCAAATTCAACGCAATCGCGCGTACTTCGTCGGCCATATCAGGCCGCTCGAGCGCCACAGCCAGATTGGCTTCGATATAGCCAACTTTTGAACCACAATCGTAACGTTTTCCGTCAAAGGTAACGGCGTGAAACGGCTGCTTACCGATCATTTGGGCCATTGCGTCGGTCAGCTGGATTTCGCCGCCCGCGCCTTTTCCTTGGCTTTCCAGCACACGCATCACGTCAGGCTGCAAAATATAGCGGCCAGAGATAATCAGGTTCGAAGGCGCATCTTCGGTTTTGGGTTTTTCAACGAGCCCAAGCACTTCGGTGACCGCACCGTCACGTTCGCCCGGCGCAATCACACCATAGCTCGAAACCCTGTCGTGCGGCACTTCGAGCACGCTGATGATGTTACCGCCGAGCCGGTGATAGGCATCGACCATCTGTTTCATGCATCCGGGTGAGCCGTGCATGAATTCATCGGGCAGGAAAATGGCGAATGGTTCGTCGCCTACAATATCGCGTGCGCACCAGATGGCGTGGCCCAGCCCCAATGGCTCCTGTTGCCGGACATACGCGCAGTTGCCAGGGCCAAGCCGGGTCGGCTCCAGCACAGACAAATCCTTGCCGCGCTCCGACATTGTTTTTTCGAGCTCGTAGGCAATGTCGAAATGGTCTTCGATCGCGCTCTTGCCGCGACCGGTGACGAAGATCATCTGCTCGATACCTGCCTCGCGCGCTTCATCGACTGCATATTGGATAAGTGGGCGGTCGACGATCGGCAGCATTTCCTTCGGAATTGCCTTTGTTGCAGGAAGGAAGCGGGTGCCGAGGCCAGCAACCGGAAAAACGGCCTTGCGAATGCGTTTGTTCGTCATGGTCGCCGCTATCGCATCAAGCCAACCGCTCGGCAAACCCCTTTTTCAGCTTGGCGAGCTTTGGCGGGATAACGGCAAGGCAATAGGGGTTACGCTGCCCTTCGCCGTCCCAATATTCCTGATGATAATCTTCGGCAGGATACCATATTGCGGGACCTTCGACGGTCGTCACGATTGGTGCCGGCCAATCGGCAGCGGCGCGTTCGATGCCTGCCTGTGCTTCTGCTTGCTGGGTATCGTCGAGCGGGAAAATCGCCGATCGATATTGCGTACCGATGTCATTGCCCTGGCGATTCAATTGCGTCGGGTCGTGTGTCGCGAAATGAATATCTAGCAGGTCGGCGTAACTGACAACTTCCGGATCGAAATGGATTTTGATTGCCTCTGCATGGCCGGTGCTGCCGCTGCAGACCTGCTTGTAGGTCGGGTCAACTACGCTGCCACCGATATAGCCGCTTTCGACGCTGCTCACACCCTTTAGCTGACCGAACACCGCTTCCGTGCACCAAAAACAGCCGCCGGCAAAAATCGCTTCTTCATGTGGCATGCGAGATTCCTTGTTCATTGTTCGGCGGCGCAGCCTTTTTGGCTTCGTCGCCGCGCACCACCAGCAGATACATCGCTGGCGTGACTATACGTGATAGCAGGGTCGAAGAAATCAACCCCCCGATAAGCACAATCGCAAGCGGCCCGTATAGGCTGCCGCCGAACAGCGCCAAGGGCATAAGGCCACCGATTGCCGTAATTGAGGTAAGCAATACGGGCAGGAAGCGAACCTCGCCTGCCTGTTCAATTGCCTCGCGCAAGCCCATGCCGCGGTCGCGAAGCTGGCTCGTAAAATCGACCAGCAGGATCGAGTTTTTAATCTCGATTCCGATTAACGCGATAAACCCAATGACTGCGAGGAAGGACAGGTTATTGCCGGTTGCCAGCAGCGCAATCAATCCGCCAAAGGTGCCAAGCGGAATGACGCCCGCCACGACGAGAGCTTCCTTGAATCGTCCGAATTCTGCGACCAATATGGCGAATATGCTGAACATCGCGATCAACACAATCGGGCCGAACCCGGCAAATGTATCGTTAATCTTTTCCGCCTCGCCGCCAATCTCGATCGTATAGCCGGGCTTGAGCGGAATATTGTCCATCTTTTTCTTCGCTTCAAGATTGACCTTCGACACCACCGCGCCTTCGTTAAGCTGCGCAGTAATGCTAACATTCCGCTCCAGATTGTAGCGGTAAATCGCCGCAGGAGTGGACTCAAGCGTCGGACTGGTGATTTCGGCTAGCTGCACAGGCTGGCCGCTGCGGTTCGCCACATATACCGATTCCAGCGCAGAAATCGGCTGTGTGTCCGCGAGTGGCAAACGAACAACGACCGGGTAGCTGTCGCCTTCGCTGTCGCGGAATGTGCCTGCCCTCTCGCCGGTTAAGGCGAGGCGTATCGCCCGCCGTGGTGCGCCTGCAGGTACATCGAGCAAGGCCGCTTTTGCATCGTCTACGCGCACGTCGAGATCGACGCGATCAAACGCGACCGGGTTGTTGACATCGCGCGTGCCAGGCGTGTCGCGCAAAGCCTGCTCCATTTTCCCCGCGACTACGCGCAGTTCGTCTTGTTCGGGGCCATAAACGCGGAATTCAACCGGTGCGTTGATTGGTGCGCCATTCTGGAATAGCGTCAATTTGATCCGCGCACCGGGAATTTCATCAAGCTTTTTGCGTAACCGCGAAACCATTGCAAGCGATGCCTTGCCTTTCCAATCTTCCATGATTGCAAGGACTTCGCCCTGAGTGGGGTTTTCACCCCGCTGGAAAACATTGTAGAATACTGGCGGATTATGCGCGCCGACATTCTCCGCGCGGATTTTAATTGCCGGTTCGGTTTTCAATATGTCCGATACCAGTTTTACCAGTCTTCCGGTTTCAGCAATGCTCGACCCCTGCTCGGCCTCTACCGAAACGCGGAAATAGGACGTGTCGGCATTGGGGAACAGACTGAAACCCAGAACCGGAACCAGCGCAAAGGCTGCGCAGGTCACGGCCAACGCGCCCCAAACCGTCCTGCGCGGGCGGTCAAGCGCCCAGTGCAGCATGGGGTGGTAGAAACGGTCGATTTTATCCATCAACCATCGCAGCAACCGGTTGCCGCCTTGTTCTTCGTGCGGGCTCAGTATCCGGCTGGCCAGAAATGGAACGATGGTCAGCGAGACGACCATCGAGGCGGTAATCGTAGCGACAATCGTACCGATGAAACTCTGCGTAAACTTGCCCGCGCCTTCGGGCAAAAAGAATAACGGGAAAAACGCAAAAACCAGCACGCCGGTCGATCCCATCACCGCCATCGTAATCTCTTTGGTGCCATCGATTGCCGCCTCGTCGCGGCCTTTGCCCATCCGCAAATGCCGCGCGATATTCTCGACGACCACGATCGAGTCATCGACCAGAAGTCCCAGCGAAAGAATGAAACCCGCAACGACAAGCTGGCTGAGGTTAAAGCCCCAGGCGGAAATCGCGAGCAATCCCGAAGCAATCGACAACGGAATCGAAATCATCACGATAATCGATGCCCGCCACCCCAGCGGCAGCAGCGTGAACAGCACCAGGAACAGCGCGATGCCAAAATCGCGCGCCAGTTCACGCAACCTTTTCGTAATGTCCTTGCTCTGGTCGAACTGCACCACCGCCTTGATATCGGGCGGCAGCAGTTTCTTCTGAACCTCCAATTCTTTTATCAGCAGGTTGCGCAGTTTGGTGGCATCCGTCCCCTGTTTCTGGTTGGCGGTAATGAATATGGCGCGCTTACCATTATGACTGACCTTCACGCGCTGTTCGGCCGCGCCAAAACGCACATCGGCAACATCGCCGACCCGAAGCAATGTGCCTTCATTGGTGCGCAATGGCAGGCTGCGTACTTTTTCAAGGTCGCGAAAGGCACCGCCTGCCTCGACATTGAACCGCCGCGCGCCGCTGGTGACGGCACCTGCCGGAACATCTGCACCGCCGGCACGGATGGCGTCGGCAACCGAACTTGCCGGCACCCTCAATGCCGCAAGCCTTCCGGCATCGATCGCCACGCTGATTTCTGGTTGCGGCAGCCCATAGATGTCTGCCTGACGCACTTCATTATAGCGGCCCAAAGCCTCGCTGATGTCGCGCGCATATTTCTCCATGCGATACCAGCTCGCGGTGTCGCTGAGCAGCGCGATTTGCAGAATCGAAGTGTTCGTCGTGCGGATTTTTTCGAAGGTCAGGCTTTGCAGGTCGGCAGGCAGGCGGCTGCGGATTGCGGTAATTTCGCGCACCGCGTCGTTGAAATATTGATCGGGATCTTCGCCCGCCCAGTCGAATTCTATACGGATGACGGCGTTACCGTCGCTGCTGGTTGAGGCGACATTCTGGACGTCTTCAAGGCCCTGTGCCAGCTCTTCGATAGGCTTGGTAATGGTCTGTTCGACCTCGGCGGCATCGGCCCCCGGTTGCGAGGCAACAATCGAGACGACAGGCATCGAAAAATGCGGATCGACCGCTCGTGGCACATTCTGGAACGCCGAAAACCCGAGCGCACAGAGCAGTGCGAACAGAACTAGCGTTAGCTGCCAC
>JANLSY010000091.1:0-2639 GCA_031362665.1 Sphingomonadales bacterium | reverse complement strand
GGCTGTTGCTCAAACAGGCCGCCTTGGCGCTGCTGTGGATCGCCGCAATCCTGACGATGATTACCGGCTGGGATTATCTCCGCGTCGGCGTCAAGCATATGGATTGACGTTTTGCAGCTGGTTTATTTTGCGCGGGTGCGAGAAGCTGTCGGGTTTGAAGCCGAAGAGCGCGATTTGCCTGCGGATATCCAGACCGTTGGCGAATGCCTGATCTGGCTCGCGGCGCAAAGCGAGAATTATGCAACTGCCTTTGACGACCCGTCGCGTCTTCGATTTGCGCTCGATCAGCAGATGGTTTGGGAAGAGACCTTGCTCGAGGGCGCATCTGAATTGGCAATATTTCCGCCGGTAACGGGCGGATGAAAGTCATCCGGGTCAGCTGTGAGGCCATCGACAGCGCGATCGAACTTGCGCCGCTGGTGCCACTCGGCGGCGGCGCATTGGCAAGCTTCACCGGTATCGCACGCGATGACGACGGCGTCACTGCAATCGAACTTGAACATTATCCAGCAATGACCGAGGCAAGTTTGGCGGCGCTGGTAGACGACGCCATAACGCGTTGGTCGCTATTGGGTGCAGTCCTCATCCACCGCGTCGGCATTATCCCGGTCGGCGACCCCATTGTGCTGGTCGGCACCACAGCCAGCCACCGCGCCGAGGCGCTCGAAGCCTGCGCATTTCTCATCGACCGGCTCAAGACCGATGCGCCTTTTTGGAAAAGGGAACATCGCGCTGACGGCTCTGCAAAATGGGTGGAAGCCAAAATAAGTGACAATGCTCGGGCCGACAAATGGAGAGAATGATGCTGTTGTATGATGCCCCCAATCCCGCCCCCAATCCTCGCCGGGTAAGGATATTTCTCGCTGAAAAGGGGCTAACCGTTCCGACAACGGAGTTATCGATTATCAAAGGCGAGCACAAATCGCCCGATTTCACCGCAAAATATCCGCAAGGGCAGTTGCCGGTGCTCGAGCTCGACGATAGCCAAGTCATCGGCGAAAGCATCGCCATATGCCGTTATTTCGAAGCTCTGCATCCCGAGCCGTCACTATTCGGCAGCGACGCGCTAACTATCGCGGAAATCGATATGTGGATCCGCCGCGTCGAATTCACGCTGATGCACCCCATCGGCCAGGTTTGGGCGCATACCCATCCGTTCACCGCGCGCGTCGTTGTTCCCCAGTACACCGAGTTCGGCGAAAGCAACCGGCCCAAGGCATTGGCGGCGATGAAGCGGATGGACGAAGCTTTGCAGGACACGGAATTTCTTGCCGGTGATACCTACTCGATGGCCGATATCGTTTTGCTCACCACAATCGATTTTGCCACTTTTATCGGCGTTGCGATGCCGGACGATTTGCCCGCCTTGCGCAGTTGGCATGATCGGGTCTCGGCAAGGCCAAGCGTCGCAGCTTAACCAGCGCGCAACGCCCGTATCGCTTCCGCAAGCATTTCGAATTCCTCGCGGCGCGGGCTATTGGTGCGCCAGATAAGCGCTATCTCGCGGCTGGCATGGTCGGCGTTCAACGGCCGCGCCTGCACGTTGGTGCCATTGAGCAGACCCGCCTCTACTGCCATTTCGGGGATTAGCGTCAAGCCGAGGCCGTTATCGACCATCTGGATGAGCGTGTGTAGCGAGGTGCCTAGCATCATGGCCGACGCGCGCAGTTCGGGGCGGTTGCAGGCGGCGAGTGCGTGGTCCTTCAGGCAGTGGCCATCGACCAGCAGCAACAGGCGGCTTTCATCAATCAGTTCGGGCCGAATGGTCGCCGGGGGGTCGCGCGGGTCGTCCTTCGGGAAGGCGACAAGCAGACCATCGTCGAACAGCTTGGCCTTTTCGACATCGCCGGCGGCAAAGGGCAAAGCGAGCAGAACGCAATCGACCTGACCATGGTGCAATGCCTCGACGGCTGCGGCGCTGGTTTCTTCGCGAAGGTATAGTTTGAGATCGGGATATTGCTTGCGAAGGGCAGGGAGCAGTTTTGGCAAAAGAAACGGTGCAATTGTCGGGATCACGCTCATCCGCAAATCGTCGGCCAAAGGTTTGCCTGCGGAGCGCGCCATTTCCGCCAGCTCCTCTGCTTCACGCAGGATGCGGTGCGCTTTTGCGACCATCTTGTTGCCCAGCGGTGTGAAGCGTACGACCCGCCGCGTGCGTTCGACTAGCATCAGTCCGAGGAGCGATTCCAGCTCGCGGATGCCCGCCGACAGCGTCGACTGCGTGACAAAACAAGCATCGGCCGCTTTGCCAAAATGACCATGCTCCTCGAGCGCGACCAGATATTGCAGCTGCTTAAGGGTAGGGAGATAGGTGCTCATTTATCGATTCCGATGTTTAATATCGAAGATTTAATCGATAAATACGATTTTAACCAGCATTTTTGACATAGGTTGCAAATCGCCACTGGTATTTCAGTAACCAATCGCTTAGCTTGGTAGAATAGAGATACATGCCGGGAAGGGCAGGGACGGATGTTCATTTCAAATCTCATAGGTTATCTGGATTCAATCAAGGAACGTGATCCTGCACCGCGCTCGCGTTGGGAAGTGCTCACTTATCCCGGCGTTTGGGCGGTGGCGTATCACCGCGTCGCGCACTGGCTGTTCCTCGGTCACATGTTTTTCCTGGCGCGTTTGGT
>JANLSY010000084.1:0-3325 GCA_031362665.1 Sphingomonadales bacterium | reverse complement strand
GCGACCGGCTTGCTGCTGTTCATGGTCCTGCTTTTCGTCGGCGGTAATTACATGGAAACCCGCTACCAAGGCCATTGGGGCTTCCTGCGCGCTTTTGCCGAAGCGGGTATGGTCGGTGGGCTAGCGGATTGGTTTGCAGTCACCGCATTGTTCCGCCACCCGCTGGGTATCCCCATCCCGCATACCGCTATCATTCCCAATAACAAAGAACGGCTGGGCCGTACGCTCGCGAGTTTCCTTCGCACTAATTTTCTGACCACCAAGGTCGTCGCCCGCCGGGTGCAACGTATGGACGTCGCCGGCGCCATGGGCAAATTCCTGAGCGCGCCGTCAGGCGGCGAAGGCCGGATGCGGATGGGCGCGTCGCGGCTGATGGGCGATATCATCGCCGCGCTCGACGACGAACGCCTCGGCGGCGTCGCCAAGGGCGCAATCCGCAAACAGCTGGACAAGCTCGACATTGCTCCGCTGCTCGGCCAGCTGCTGACCGCAATGATTAAGCAACGGCGGCACGTCCCCGTGCTCGACGGTATCATCAAATGGGCGTCAAAAACGCTGGATGCGAACGAACATCTTATCCGTGCGATGGTAGAGGAACGCGCCAACACAATTATGCGCTGGACCGGCCTCGACGACCGCCTCGCCGATGCCATCGTCAACGGACTTCCCAAGCTGCTGCTCGACATGGCTGCCGACCCTGACCATCCGTTGCGCGAAAAGGGCGAGGAAGGTCTGGCCAGCCTTGCCCACGACCTGCGCCACGACAAGGAATTGCAGGCCAAGGTCAACCACTGGAAAGGCCAATTGCTGGAGAACCCGGCAATGAGCAAATGGATCAACAGCCTTTGGGACCAGGGGCGCGATGGCCTGCTTAAAGCAGCACGCAACCCCGATGCGGCAATGGCAGGCAGCTTTGGCGATGCGCTCATCAAGCTGGGCGGAACGTTACAGGAGGACGCCCGCCTCAAACACCAAATCAACCGCTTTGCCCGCCGCGCGATAGTCGGCACCACCGAAAATTACGGCGACAATATCGTCGCGTTGGTTTCGGATACAATTGCCCGCTGGGATGCCTCGACAATCACCGATCGTGTCGAAAACGCCGTGGGCAGCGACCTCCAGTTCATCCGCATAAACGGAACGCTGGTGGGCGGAATGGCAGGAATTGTGATCCATGCGGTAGGATTGCTGATTTGACTTACAACGCCGTAATCATCCGCTCTGCCGCTTCGGCAGCCAGCCTCGCACCGCGTTTCAAGTTGCTTTGAAAATCACCGACGCTTTCGCCGTTGGCATTATCGGTCGTTGCTTTTATCGCGGCCCAGGGCACATTCATGCGCAAGGCAGCCTGCGCAACTGCCGCCGTTTCCATGTCGATGACATCGCCTTCCAACGCATCGTATAATCGTCTGCTATGATCCGGATTTTCGATAAAGCAGTCGCCGGTGATGATCCGCACCTTGGGTAGGCCGACATCGGGCGTTGCTCCAGCACGGAACGGCTCGACATGCGCCTGGCCGATGGGCCAGGCGCCGGCACTATAATGCGCAAAGCTATCGTGCCGAGAGGCTCCGTAATCGCCTTGTACCGCTTCGACGATCTGGAAGCAGTCCCCATCGATATCGCTTAATTTTCCTGCAGTACCCACCACCAGCAGCAAATCTACACGATAATGCTCAACAAGCATCATCGCGGCCATAGCGGCATTGACCTTGCCGATGCCGCTGCAGGTGATGGCGATTTCTTTGCCAGCGACCTGCACTTGCCGAACCAAAAAACCGTGGAGTGGTTCACCTTGCGAACTCTGGCCCGGAAATAGCGCCGCTGCTTCGGCCTCCACACCTGTGATGATGCCAATCCGTTCGATCATGAGGAGCCGCCTTCGTTAAGTCCCAAAGCGATTGAAATAGGCGCGCTTTGATGTGATTATGATGACAACAACGGCAAAATCCGCAACTGACGACAAATGCAGTCAGCTAAGATCAAGATTTTCTTCGACGGGGGATGCAGGCCAAATCCCGGGCAAATAGAAACGGCGGTGGTTGCGCGCGGGGTTGTCCACAATCGTAGCGATTGCGGTACCGGCACGAGCAACGACGCCGAATGGCTGGCGTTGATCGATGCGGTCGAAGTTGCGCTGTCAATCGGTGCCCGCGACATCGTTTTGCTAGGCGACTCAGCAATGGTCGTCGCGCAAGCCAACCGGTATGGCAAGTGCCGGACGCCGGCCTTTCGGCAATATCTCGGCAGATTTCTGACACTGGCGGTCAATTTCGATCGCATCATTGTCCGGAAAATTCCACGCAACCAGAATCTCGCAGGGATTGCGCTGGCGAAAAGACGCCGCTGAATCAGGTTGCGGCCCGGATCATATCTTCGATCCGGACAAATTTCTCCCGCGGCGCGCCCTCACGTGCACGGGCGGTTTCAGCTTCCTCGATCTTTTTCCAGTCGCTGAATTTAACGACCTTAACGCCGCGCAGGTCGAGCAGCGTGTCCAGACCGGGCCTACCTGATTTGCCGGTGCCGGTGCCGATATCCTCGGCGACGACATCAATTATGGCATAGCCGTCGGGCCGGTTCGTGCCGATGGTTCCAGATGGGCCGCGCCGGGCCCAGCCAACGCAATAAAGGCCAGGAAGAATGCGCCCTTCGACATTGGCAAAACGTCCCCGTCCATGTTCGTAAGGAACGCCTTCGATCGAGGGTGTCTGATAACCTATACAGCTAATCACCATCGAGCAGTCCACGGTGTACGTCTCGCCGGTTCCAACGCTTCGTAGTTGATCGTCAAGCCGTGTGCGCTCGATAGTTATACGCTCGACCTTGCCATTCCCCTCGATAACCAGTGGCGCGGCGAAAAAATCGAAGTTGATACTGATCGGCTTGTCGGCGCGAAACGCTTCGGGGACATTGGCGAACTCGCGCAAATGCGTCACCGACTTGCGCATCCCCGGCTCAAGCAGCGCGTCTTCTCCAATGTCGGGAAGGTCGTCTTTTTCAATTCGTGGCGACGCACGCTGAAGATGTCCCAACTCGCCCAGTTCCTTTGGCGTCATGGCGATTTGGTGCGGGCCGCGACGGCCCAATATCGTGATGTCCTCAGTACCCGAATCTTCCAGAACATCGAGCGCATGGCTGACGATATCCGATCCGCCGAACTCTGCGCGCGTTTTGGAAAGAATACGCGCGACATCAAGCGCGACGTTACCGTTGCCGATGACAACAACATGCTTGCCTTCGAGCGGCGGTTCAAGGTCGGCATAATCGGGATGGCCATTATACCATCCGACAAAGGCCGCGCTGCCGAACACGCCGGGTAAAT